>JBFFLM010000009.1:0-12987 GCA_041554835.1 Methanogenium sp. | reverse complement strand
TATATGTAGATGACAGTTCAATATTTTTGCATGCTAGGGTGACGAAGATTATTTCGTCATTTGTTGAAAGGCTTTTTTTTAAAGCCATTCCGTAATCACTCGAATGAGAGGATGACACACATGAAAGAATGGATGTTAAGTGAAGCAGAAGGATATGAAATTCTTGCGAAATATGATCTCCCTGTTCCTAAGTTCAAGATTGTAAAAAGTGCAGAAGAAGCGGGCGATGTTGCAGAGGGCATTGGATTTCCGGTGGTAATGAAGATCGTCTCCCCCCAGATTGTGCATAAAAGTGACGCCGGCGGTGTGGTCACCAGTATCGGTACAAAGGAAGGGGCACAGGCGGCATTCAACCGGATCGTCAGCAGTGCAAAGGAATACAATCCGAAAGCCCGAATTGACGGAGTGATTATCGAAGAGCAGGCCGGACCGGGGCTTGAACTGATCATCGGCGGCAAAACCGACCCGTCATTCGGGAAGGTCATCACCTTCGGGATCGGCGGAACGCTCGTCGAACTTCTCAAGGATGTGACCCTTCGTATTCTTCCGGTAACCGAAGATGACGCCCGTGAAATGGTCCGCGAGATCAATTCCTATCCTCTCATCTCCGGGTACCGGGGTTCCAAGCCGAAGGATGAGGAGACCCTTGTCCAGGCAATCATCAATGTCTGCAGGTTCTTCGAAGAAAATGAGCAGGTGAAGGAATTCGACATCAACCCCCTCCGGCTGTACGAATCAGGGGCGTGTGCCGTTGACTCCCGCATCATCATGACCGATGAGAAGAAGAAGGTCGAAAAGGCTAAACGGCCGGATATTCCTCTTGAATACTTTAATCCACGTTCAGTGGCCGTCATCGGTGCTTCCGACGAACCGACCAAGATGGGATATGCCGTGATGCACAACCTTCTCCATTTCCCGGGCCAGCTGTACCCCGTCAACAATAAGCGCGATACCATTCAGGGACTGAAGGCATATGCCTCAATAAAAGACATCGAAGCTCCTGTTGATATGGCGGTCATCACCGTGCCCGCAATGCATGTGCCGAAAGTGGTTGAGGAATGCGGTGAAAAAGGGGTGTCCATAGCCGTCGTCATCACTGCCGGGTTCAAGGAGATGGGCGAGAACGGGAAAGCGCTTGAAGAGCGTATCGTTGCGATCGCCAGCAAATACGGGACCCGCATCGTCGGTCCCAACTGTCTCGGCCTCATCGTTCCGCCGCGTGGTCTTGATACGACCTATGTGCACCAGTCTCCCAAGGCAGGCAATATTGCCTTTTTGTCCCAGAGTGGTGCAATTGTCAACACCGTCGTCGACTGGAGTCTTGCCGAAGACATCGGGTTTTCAGCGGTCGTCTCCGTCGGCAACCAGTCCGACCTGAACTTCTTCGATTATCTGCGCTGGGTCGAGCGTGACCCGAACACCTCGGCGATCATCATGTACATCGAGGAGATCAACGACGGACAGGCCTTCATGGATGTCGTCAGCGAAGTGACCCGGACCAAGCCGGTCATTGCCATCAAGTCGGGATCCTCCGAACGCGGTTCCAAGGCCGCAGCCTCCCACACGGGATCTCTCTCCGGTTCGTATGATGTCTATATGGAAGCATTCCGCCGCTCCGGTGTACTCTCGGTCCACACCCTGACCGGCGCATTCCTTGCCGCGGAGATGCTGTCCCACCACAAGCGGTACCCGGTCGGCACCCGTGCGGTCGTCGTCACCAATGCAGGTGGATTTGCCGTTCTTTCGTCTGACTATGCCGAACGCTATGGTATTGATCTGATTACCCTGCCCCAGGAGGTCGTGGATGAACTGGATACATTCCTGCCGGAATTCTGGAACAAAGGAAACCCGGTCGATCTTCTCGGCGATGCTTCCGAGCGCAGGTTTGAGCAGACCTTCGAGGTGCTTGCCAAACATGATGATCTCTGGGACATGTGCTTCGTCGTCGGGTTCCCGAACAATATTCTTAATTCGGAACAGATGGCAAACCAGATCCTCAAGCTCTCGGACAGCACGGAAAAACGTGTTATCTGTTCGCTCCTCGGCGGCGATTCCATGAACCGCGGCCGGAAGATCCTTCGCCAGCATTCCATCCCGAGCTTCGAGGAACTCGACTTCACCTTCCGTGTGATGGGCCGTGTTCTCTGGCAGCAGTTCAGGGTGCGGGCGCCGGGACTGTTCAACTAATCTATTTTTTTTGGGTGCAGGGAGAACGGAGTGTCTCCACCTGCGTTACTCAGAGGGGAAAAAAGAATATGATATTGTTAGTCGTATTCACGCCAGGTATGCCTGCATTTGACACACCTGAAGAACCGGACTTCTGATTCATCGGCCGATCTCAGCTGCCTGAGCCACCACTCGGCAATGTCATGTCCACACTCGGGGCATCTGACGGAGATCGTCGGAAGGGTGGTCAGCTGGTCAGCATCTTCTATGATCACAATCTCTTTCTCATCGCGTTTTACCGTTCGTCTGAGCCCTGGTTTGTCAGCGGTGGATTCGTCAACATACCCACATTTACGACACTTAAGCTTTCCACCGACGGGAACAAGCATTCCCTGGCATTCTGGACAAAACATCATTGGTAACAGATTTGCGGTGACGTATGATTAAGATATGGAAGCTGCTCTTCCGGGAATGTACCATCTCAAAAACACTTTTTACCTGACGCGCTCAATGCGTTATGATGCAGGAAATTTTCGTGCTGATCTCTTTCATTGCATTCCTCGCCTTCCTTATTCCGACCAGATACAGTAAATACTGTGCAGTGGTCGGATGGATTAGTGTAGTCCTGATTCTCTTTGCGAAATTTCCGGAATATATCATTGCAAATAATTTTATGTATCCGATTGCTGCCTTTCTTGGAATACCCTTCCTGATCATTCTCATCCCCAAACTCCTGGAGGAAAATGAACAGGGTTTTATCCTGAGCAGGATGGCGGCAATCGCGTATCTGATATTTGCTCCCTTCGCCTTCATCCCCGCCGCTGCGGACTGGCTGATTGCGGTTAATGTCGCGCAGCTCGAATGGGTATTTAATGCACTCGGCTTTTCGTACGAACTGGTAGACTGGAACATGTTCCTTGCGGATATTTACCGGGTCGAGATCATCCTTGCCTGTACGGGTATCCAGGGAATCGCGATCATGCTCGGTGTGGCATGGGCGGTCCCGTCAACCCTGATGCAACGGGTGCTCTCATTTTTCGCGGTCGCACCGGTCATCTATATTCTCAATACCATCAGAAACAGCTTTGTTATCATGGCATACGGGGGACAGTGGTTCCCCTATTTCCCGGAGATTGCGTCAAATGGGCATATCGGATATGAAAGTTTCTTCTGGGCACATAATTTCTTTGCAGAGATAGGCGCCCTCTTCGTCTTCATCGCAATCGCCTGGATGCTCTATCGCATAAATCCAAGACTGGGAGAGGTGATGGTGGACGTCATCGAACTCTTCATAAAGGAGATCAGGGGATGGTTCGGTAAAGATAAAGGATTCTCTGGATAGCCGAGAGATTTGTGCAGACGGCCACGACAATAACCGATAACCATATCAGACCGGTCAGACCTCCCAGAATCAGAATAATCAGGGTTTCCGGTCGTCCGAAGAAGCCGATTCCTTCGAGGGGATCGGAAATTTTTCCATCTCTTCTTTCATCATATCCAATTTCTGCATACACGACCGGTTTGATGAAGGTATTCATCATCGAGCCGATGATGGCCAGACTTACGAGAGCAAAATCTGCCGTGACCGCCCATTCAGGGGGGATGATCTCAAACCGGGAGATGATGGGGATACCGGAGATGCCGATGCCGAGGATGACGATGGTATCAACGTATTTATCGGCAATCCAGTCAAAGACGGCACCAAAATTCGTCTCCATCTTATTGATGCGGGCAACACCGCCGTCGACGAGGTCCAGCAACGCCGAAAGGATGAGCAGAGCACTTCCAAGAATAAAAATACGGTTTGCATACAGAGCAGCACAGCCAATCCCGCATACGAGTGAGAGCACTGTCAGCTGATTAGGGGTTATGCCCGTTTTTGCAAAAAATTGTGCGATTGGCTCAATTTTTTTGAGAAATTTAGGCCTGAGTGCGGTAATATTCATTCTCAGCTATAGTGTACCCGGTGGAAGGTATAACTGTTGTTTCTGTGCATCTTCAAAGATGCAGTAAGGGCGGTGGTCCGGGGTGGCGCACCGGGTCCTTCTCCGTTTTTCCCCGTTGCACTAAATAAAGTTTTAAGCCTCGAATAGCATAGTAACTCAATAGGATTTTTATGTCTGGTTCATTATCCAGGCCCCATGTTCTGGTGATGTCGGAAATTACCGTTGACGGAAAGCTGACACTGAAACAGGGGGCATCGAGCAAGATACTTATGAAATATATGGACCCGAAGACGGAGATACTGCTTCACCGGACCCGGGCTGAATATGATGCGATAATGGTTGGAAGCACGACGATCAACATTGACAATTCCATGCTGACGGTACGGCTCGTCGAAGGGGAAAATCCCATCCGGGTGATCCCGAACAGCCGTGCTGACCTGCCTCTTGATGCAAATGTGATGGGGGGTGATGCACCGACGATCATCGCGGTTGCCGAGACGGCGTCTCCGGAGAATGTCCTGAAGATGAAGGGGAAGGGGGTGGATGTGGTGGTTGCAGGAGAGAGTCATGTCGATTACCCCCTTCTGATGCACATTCTCAGGACGGAGTATGATGTTGAAAAACTGATGGTCGAAGGCGGGCCGACACTGAACTACTATATGCTAAAAAATAACCTTGTGGACGAAGTCAGGCTGATTCATCTGCCGTTCATTGTCGGCGGCGCCGATACGCCATCGCTTGTAGGCGGGATGCATATCGACTCCGAAGATGAAATGTTCCGGCTCGTCCTGAAAAAGCATTATACCTGTGGAAGTAATCTGGTTACCGAGTACGATGTACTGCACCGCGGGTTGGATGTATGAGGTGGCTGGAACAGGAATGCCTGAAAATTGAGCGGAAAAAACAACGAAAGGCATGCCGCCGGTATTTTCTTCTCGGCATCCTTGCAGCCCTCGTCGTGTTCATCATTGTCGGGGTCTGGTACGTCACCCTTGAGGAGACAAGCACCTCGGTCATCCGTGTTGAGGGAACCATCGTCGCCGGAGACGGTTTTGGGAATGGCTATGTGGGAAGTGAATATGTCGGCAGGCAGATTCGCAGTGCAGCCGATGATCCGCTGGTCCGGGCGGTTGTTCTGCGGGTGAACAGCGCCGGCGGTTCTCCGGCGGCGGCACAGGAGATCATCACGGATATCGAATATGCAAAAGGAAAAAAACCCGTTTTCGTATCGATGGGGGATATTGCCACCTCGGCAGCCTATCATATCAGTGCCCATGCGGACCGGATCTATGCCAATCCCGATACCATGACCGGGAGTATCGGAACAATTTGGCTGGTCTACGACTATTCCCGGGCACTTGATGAGGACGGGGTGGAAATTGAGGTGGTAAAATCCGGGGAGAAGAAGGATATTGCCTCGCCCTACCGGGCCCTTACCGGTGAAGAACGTGACTATCTGCAGGTGATCGTGGACGACAGCTCGGAACTCTTCATCGAGGATGTCGTTGCCCAGCGGGGCATCGAACGTTCGGTCATCGACGATGCACGCCCCATACGGGGCGAAGAAGCCCTGCAGATCGGCCTTGTCGATGAGATCGGCAATCTTTTCGAGACCATCAGTGCGGCGGACAGATTTGCTTCTTCATAACCCCATTTTTCAGACCATTTTTTCAGGGCTTGCCTTCATGTACTCACGGCAAATGGTCGTTGCATACTGGCCGGGGCCAAGACGAAAGGACAGGGATACGTCCTCGTCACCCGGCATCTGCCATGTGATCTCCGGGTCGAGTGATATTATACGTGATGCACCGGCAAACCGCGTCTCGACAAATCGTGCCGCCCTGCCGAATGATTCCGGGGTGATGGCGTCTTCCTCGAGCAGGCCGCTGAGGTACTCGTCGATATACCCGTTTCTGTGACTCTCCTCGGCACCGGGCATATGAATAGCAATGGTTGCCCGTCCGCGTTTGATATGCATGGATGCGGCGGTCTTCGTCCGCGTATCGATGAGATCCTCTTTGCCGCCGGCAAAGATGATACGGTCGCCGCTCACCGGTTCATGCAGGGGGATTCCCGATTCGATCCTGAACGAAAGGGCCTTGTTAAACAGCCATGACTGATAGGCGGAAACGAACATCGAGAGGAGTTTTGGGGGGATCTTTTTCAGCGCCCCCCGGTAGTCGCCCGGACGTTCCACGAGATGATGAAGGAGGGTCCGTTCGAAACTGAGAGGGACCGGCATTGCACGCAGGGTTTCGGCAGCACTGCCGGTCTGTGCATATATTCGTCGTGCTGCTGCTGCATCCGGGGATTCACCTTCATATTCAAGGGCGATATATGCCTCAACGGCTCCCTGATAATCGTCCTGCAGAATATGTTTGCCGACCACGTGGGTCACCGGCCGCTGGACCCCGAACCGCTGAAGTCCGAAGTAGTTGGGAACCCCCGCTCCCAGCTCGTCCGTCGGTGTTTCGACCAGTTTTCGAAGGTCTTCTCCGGCAGGTTCGGTGCCACGTATGGTAATTTCGAATGCGTTTCCTTCCAGGTCCCCCAGCGCGAGCTGCCGGGAAGAACTGCCCAGGCACTCAAGCCGGATGTCCTTGAGATGGACGGCTGCAAGATCCTCTTCGCTGATGTCGTAGATGGCAATAAGCTGGTCGGTGACGGCGTTTCGGTCCTTTGTTCCGGCCCAGGATATTCTGCGATGACTGATGCCGAGTGATTTTGCGATTTCCTTTACCGCCCGCTGGTGCTCCCATTTCCGCTTGGTCAGGCGACAGATCAGATATTTGCCATTCTCCGGAAAGGCGGCAGGGAGTTCATGGACAATAAAATCCTCCGGGACGGTCCGCAGTTTCCCGCCGATTCCCGCGGTGTCCGTTCCGTAATATTCCATTCCCAGTTCTTGTTCAAGGGGATAGGAGGACGATTTCATAATAACTGGAGATCTCCCGTGATTCTGTCGAGATCCTGCGAGGGGGCGGGACCGAGGCCAAGAGCCGTAACGGTTCCCGGCGCAATCTCCGTCATGCCGGCGTCGGTGATGAGGGAGGTGGATATGCCCGCCGCCTCTGCGATGGATTTGAGTTCATAGAGATCTTTCAGCGAATTGGCTTTGAGGGCAACCTTCTTCATACCCTCGTCGAACCACTTTTTCCGGGTGATTTTATCGGTTTTTTCATAGGCCCCCACGGCCGCATGTGCGAGTTGGGCACATTTTTTTCCGCAGGTCATTTTGATGTCGTTGCGGATAATGAGACATTGTTTGTATTTAAATTCGGGTTCGGGAGTCATTGCACTCAGATGTTGCGTGGACAGGGAAAAATAGTTGATGTTCGTTCTCCGGTTACGGGCCCCCCGCCGCTTGGTGCCCTGAATGCGAGATTCTATGTTTTCGGACTCCCACGTATTCAGAAGAGATGTATGACGTCGTTGTCGTCGGTGCGGGGCCTGCAGGGTCCGCGGCTGCACGCCGCTGTGCCGGTCACGGGCTAAAGACCCTCATGGTGGAGGAACACGCCGCTCTCGGATACCCTGTCCAGTGTGCCGGTCTTCTGAGCAGGGCGGCATTTCAGGAGTGCGGCGTCTCCACCGATGCGGTAGTACGGGGGGTGACCGGCGCCTCGGTGATCTCCTCCATGGGTTCGGTCCTCAATTTTGATGCAGGAGTCACCAAGGCCCATGTCGTCAACCGGGCTCTTCTCGACCGTGAAATGGCACAGCGGGCCGTGGATGAAGGTGCAGAGCTTCGGCTCAAGACCTATGCATATGCTATCAGGGACGGTGTTTTGTGTACCAAGGGCGTGCGTGGCCATGAAGAAGTGCGGTACCGGCTGCTGATTGCTGCCGACGGCCCCCGAAGCCCCGTCTCACGAATGCTGGGGATGTGCCGCCCCCCCGTATTTCTTTCAGGCATTCAGGCGGAAATGCCGTATTCGATGGAGGGGAGCCATGTCGAGATCTATCCCGATGCCTCCCCCGATTTCTTTGGCTATGCCATCCCGATAGAGGACGGGCGGGCCAGAGTCGGCCTCTGCGGCGGGAGCGATGTGCCTGCCCGTTTTGCGTCATTTGCATCGCAATTTGGGGACTGCTGCATGCACCAGGTCACCGACACGATTCCCCTCGGGCAGATGCCGCGTTCCTATGGGCATCGCACCCTGTTTGTGGGGGACGCAGCCGGCCTTGCAAAACCGACTTCGGGGGGAGGGGTCTATACCGGAGTGCGATCGGGATATCATGCCGCCGATACCGCGGTGGAATGCTGCGAAAACGATGCGTTCGGTGATGCGGCTCTCTTCCGGTACGAACAGCGCTGGAAGGATGATTTTGGCAGGGAACTCGACCTCGGTATGCGGTTTTTTGGGCTGCGGCCGAAGATTACCCCCGGGTATGTGGATGAGGTGTGCAGGGCCCTGGATACCCCGGAGATGAAGGATCTCATCGTCAGGTACGGGGATATGGACCGGCCTGCCGTGCTTCTTCGACACCTGTTGAAAAATCCTGCGATGTTCCGGGTCATACGTACGGTAGCCAGGTCTGAATTGTGGCGGATTATTAATTAATAATATTTAACATATTGCAAATGCAAAACAAATATATTGATCTATTTGTAAGTATGATTGGCAATTCACAAAAGGACTGACCACCCTTTTGGTGGGTTTGCCAGGTATGCGCTCATGGGGGTATCCGGGAAATTATACCTGCGTTGTCTGCGCACGCATCTTCATACACCGGCCAGTAGGTACCCAATACCTTGGTACATTCATGAAGCAGGGGGCTGACCACCTTTCTGTTTCCTTTTCATAATTTTTTTCTCGTTTCACGTCTATTGGCACGTATGGAGAGCAATTTTGGAAGAGGATTCATCACGAATATCATGCTGGTAACCAAACATTTTGCCCTTTCACCGGAGAAAGCATGGCCCGGCGTATCCGACCACCGGCTCGAACTGGAGGTTCCTGAAATGTTTGCCGGCACTGAAGTGGAAGAACTCGTTACCATGCTCAGGAAAAATATTATGTGGCACCAGAACGGCCAGATGGACGCCGAAGATGCCGAGGCGGTGTGGCGGATTCTCCGGCGCCTTGTCCTTGCCATTGACCGTCATCTGGGAATATCGGATCCCCGGATCGGCAAGTATGACTAAGAACCATTTTTTCTTTTATAGAAATCATAAAATGCGATTATAACCTAATAATACTGTAGGAACCAAGGAGTTTTTTTTCTTCTTTGCATTTGTGCGAAATAGAGGTACTTATGAACGAAACTGAAGTGTATTCTTATGATTCCTTGTTCTTCGGAAGTGGTTGATGTGACGGGGGAAAACAATTATTCCGGAAAAAATATTAAAGTGCTGGAAGGCCTTGAAGCGGTTCGCCAGCGCCCTGCAATGTACATCGGGAGTACCGATATCCGCGGACTTCATCACCTGGTGTACGAGATCGTGGATAATTCGATAGATGAGGCTTTGGCGGGATATTGTTCAAACATCGAAATTACGCTCAATTCTGATGGTTCGTGCCAGATTATCGATGACGGCCGCGGTATTCCTGTGGATGCCATGCCCGGACAGAAAGGGAAGAGTGCTCTTGAGGTTGTCCTGACCGTCCTTCACGCCGGAGGGAAATTTGATAAGGATACCTATCAGGTGTCCGGCGGTCTGCATGGCGTGGGCGTCTCCGTCGTCAATGCGCTCTCGACATTTCTTCATGCCGAAGTATATCGTGAAGAGACCATCTACGAGATGGATTTTGAGCGTGGCGCTGTCGTACAGCCCATGACGTCCCGGGTGAATACGACCAGAAAGAAACACGGGACTATCATCACCTTCAAACCCGACCCCAAGATATTCGACTCCGTGGTGTTTGATTATGATATTCTTCTGCACCGGATGCGGGAGCTTGCGTTTCTCAACAGCGGCATTTCAATCACCCTGAAAGACGAACGCAGCGGAGATACCGATTCGTTCTGTTATGAAGGAGGCATTGAGGAATTTGTCAGCTACCTGACCAAGGAAAAAAGTCCGATTCACCCCGACGTCATTTATCTCAATACCCAGGATGTCGAAAACAAGGTGGAGGTCGAGGTGGGCCTGCAGTATACGTCGGCATATACGGAAACGATGCTTACGTTTGTCAATTCGGTTAATACGAGAGAGGGCGGCACGCATCTTGAAGGATTCCGGTCGGCTCTCACCCGGACGATCAATACCACTGCACGCAAAAACAATCTCATCAAAGACCCGAAGTTCTCCCTGCAGGGCAATGATGTACGAGAGGGCCTCAATGCCGTCATCAGCATCAAAATAGCCGAACCGCAGTTCGAGGGGCAGACCAAGATGCGCCTTGGAAACAGCAATGTGAAGGGTATTGTTGACTCTCTGGTTTACCAGTCCCTTTCGGAATACTTTGAAGAACACCCGAAGGTGATACGGGCAATTGTAGAAAAGGCGGTCGGTGCGGCAAAAGCCCGTGAGGCAGCACGAAAGGCACGGGAACTTGCACGACGCAAAGGGACGCTTGATTCAGGGGGTCTCCCCGGTAAGCTGGCGGACTGTTCGGAGAAGGACCCGTCCAAATCGGAAATCTATATCGTCGAGGGAGACTCTGCAGGCGGTTCTGCCAAGCAGGGGCGTTCGCGACTGTTCCAGGCCATCCTTCCCCTGAAAGGAAAGATCATCAATGTGGAAAAGGCGCGGCTTGACAAGGTGCTGAAAAATGAAGAAATTCAGACCCTGATCACCGCCATCGGCTCGGGTATCGGAGAGGAGTTCGATATCGAGCGGGCCAGGTACCACCGGATCATCATCATGACGGATGCCGATGTCGACGGTGCCCATATCTGTACCCTGATTCTCACCTTCTTCTACCGGAATATGCCGGAACTGATCGAGAACGGGTACATTTACATCGCCCAGCCGCCGCTCTATCGTGTAGCCCGCGGAAAAACCGAACGATACGCCTATACAGAGGAGGAGATGCGAAGGTATGTCGAGGAATTCGGGGAGAAGGGCATCCATGTTCAGCGCTACAAGGGTCTTGGTGAAATGAACGCGGAACAGCTCTGGAAGACGACGATGGACCCGAAGGGGCGGGTCTTAAAGCAGGTAATGATAGAGGATGCAGCCTATGCAAACGAAATCTTCGAAAAGCTCATGGGAGACAATGTCGATGCCCGTCGTGAGTTTATCCGCCGCCATGCCACGGAGGTGACGAACCTTGACGTCTGAACTCCACAATAAAGATGCAAACATCGGCAAACTGATTCCGGTCTCCATCGAAGAGGAGATGAAGACCTCCTACCTGGCCTATGCGATGAGCGTTATCATCGGCCGTGCGATACCGGATGTCCGTGATGGTCTCAAACCGGTCCACCGCCGGAGCCTGTTTGCCATGGGCGAGATGGGAAATACCCATGACAAGCCGTACAAGAAGAGTGCCAGGGTGGTCGGAGACGTCATGGGTAAGTATCACCCCCATGGTGATTCGGCCATTTACGACACCATCGTCAAGATGGCACAGGACTTCTCCTACCGGCACACGCTGGTCGACGGACAGGGAAACTTCGGATCCATCGACGGTGATTCCGCAGCGGCGATGCGTTATACCGAGGTCCGCCTCGACCCTCTCTCCGAGGATCTCCTGGCGGATATCAACAAAGACACGGTTGATTTTACGCCGAACTTTGACGAGTCGCTGAAAGAGCCGGTGGTGCTTCCCGCAAAGGTCCCGAATCTCCTGCTCAACGGTTCGAACGGTATCGCCGTCGGTATGGCAACCGATATCCCCCCGCACAACCTGCGCGAGGTCTGTTCTGCGGTCTGTGCCACCATCGACGATCCCGAGATTACCCTGAATGAGCTGATGACCCATATTCCCGGACCGGACTCTCCCACCGGCGGTATCATTCTCGGCCGTGAAGGAATTGTCCGGGGCTACCGGGAAGGACGCGGGGGCCGGGTAAAACTCCGCGGTGTTGCCACCATAGAGGACGGCAAAAAACCCCGGATCATCATCACCGAAATTCCGTACCAGGTCAACAAGGCCGCCATGATCGAGCAGATGGCAACCCTCGTCCGGGAGAAGAAGATCGACGGGATATCCGATCTCAGGGATGAATCGGACAAGGACGGCATCCGGGTCGTCGTCGAACTGAAACGCGGCGCAGTGCCTGATGTGGTTCTCAACCAGCTCTACAAGCACACCTATCTGGAAAAGACCCACAAGATCATCAACCTGGCAATCGTGGACGGGCAGCCCAAATTCCTCAACCTGAAACAGTTCATCACCGAATTCCTCCGTCACCGGATTGAGGTGATCACCCGGCGGACGAAGTTTGACCTGAAAAAGGCCGAGGACCGCCTCCACATCCTGCAGGGACTTTTGATCGCCCTCGACAACATCGATGCGGTCATCCATACCATCCGTTCGTCCCAGACAACGGATGAGGCGATGAAGAGGCTTGTGGAAAATTTTGCCCTCGATGAAGTACAGGCCGATGCAATTCTCAAGATGCAGCTGAGAAGGCTTGCCGCTCTCGAGCACCAGAAGATCATCGACGAGAAGAACAGCCTTCTGGAAGAGATCAAGCGCCTGAATCTGATTATTTCGGATGAAGGCCACATTCTTGCCGAGATCAAACGCGAGACCATGGAGATATCGGATAAGTACGGTGACGACCGAAGGACCCGCTTCATGGCGGATCCCGGAGAACTCGTTACCGAGGATCTCATCGAAAACAAACCGGTTCTGGTCTCGCTGACGTCACAGAATTACATCAAGCGCATGCCGCTTGATACCTACAAGGGTCAGCACCGTGGCGGCCGCGGCATCATCGGCATGTCCACCAAGGAAGATGATATTGTGGAGACGGT
>JBFFLM010000008.1:0-13368 GCA_041554835.1 Methanogenium sp. | reverse complement strand
TCGAGATCTATCCCGTGCCACCGCTTGATTACGGATATCTCCTGTCCGGTCTCCAGGTTCACGGTATGGTGAAATCCTTCATCAGCACCGTGAACGATTACGCCGGATATCCGTAACCGGTTGGCATTGTGGTGAAATTCCACTTTGGTTACCCTGATTCCCAGCCGGACAGGTTTTTTTTCGGTTTTTTCCGGGCGCACCTTATCGGTCTGCGACTCCAGGCTTCGAAACGTCTGGGCATAGATCAGGTCCCCTTCATGAAGAAGGTGCTTCAGGTGCCAGAGGTCATCGAGTGATTCCGGAAACAAACGGACTTCTCCGGTTTGTTTCCTGAATTCTCCAAATTCTGCTTTCATTGTTCTTCCATAATATCCGAGCCGCCGGGTGGAACAAATGCCATGACGCTCTCGGCATTGAGGACGGTCTTGATACTCTTCCAGTCATCGGGAAACTGTTCACGCAACCGTTTGAGCACTTTTTTTGCAATATCGTTGGGTTCGAAGGTTCCGGGTGCGAGGACAATATAGTGCTTTGCATGTGCCTTAACGGCTGTAACGGGCCCTCCGATCACCCCCAGTTCAGGTGCCGTCTGGAGACCGATGGCAATACCCAGCGGCGTATCCCTGAAGTACCTGCGTTCTCCCCTGACCACAAATGAACCTCTGGCGACGTATTCTCCCGATTCCGGAGTTTTGCTGACCTGGTGTTGTTCGGCTGCATAGACGTCCGCCGTAAAATGACCGGCCTTCCATGCATTGGAATAGGATGCGGCGAATTGTGCAACTTCATCCCAGTGAATTGTTTCCCCTTTGACAATGACGACACTTCCGCCGTGAACATCGGCATGTACGAAATAGTCCCCTCCCTGAAGGTATTTTTTTACGATTTCCTCGTTGGTTCCGGCGTCTTTGCCGCCGATCATCAGGACATTGTCACTGGTATAGCACCAGCGGAACCGGTGATACCATGCCTTTTTCATCGGGTGGAATTCTGCGGTTTTCTTCTTTTTCGGCTGTTCGCGGAATTTCTCCATCGCCGCAAGGGCACCGGTGCGCTTTTTACGGAATTTTTTCACCAGGTCATAGTAGCGGGCGGCATTGGCCTCAAGACTCTCATGGACATGAATCTTGACTCTCTCCTCGCCGACGAGCACATCCACCGCTGCTTCCGAGGGATATACCTTTAGTATTGCCTTTGCAGCAGGCAACTCGCTTGATGCCAGGATCTCTTCGATATCCTGCCATGAGGTGGTCGTACTTGCGGCATCGAGTGTTTCGATGATGCCTGCCACTTCCCCGTAGTGTTCGTAGATAGCATCAACAATTGCCTGGTATGCGGAGATTTTCTTTTCGAATGATTGTATCGCTTCTCCCTGCCTTTTCCTGATAATCTCCTCTTTTGTCAGTTTTTCTTTCCCTTTGACCGCCTTTTCCTGTTCTCCTTCATATTTTGGATAATAGGCGTCAAGGGCTTCGTTAAATGTCGGATACCGTGCAATGATCTCTTCGCCCCCGATGGGAAACGGCCAGCAGCCCGTCCGGGTGATGCAGGGGTCGGTCTCAGATTCCGCACGGTTGATCAGGGCGATGTAGGCCGGATAGATATTTTCGGGTGTTGCCTCGATTGCAGGAATCGATTTCTCCACCTGTGCAATGCGGCAGACCTCTTCTGCATACCGCCCACCCAGCATCATTTTCGTTGCAAGTGTTCGTACCAGATCCGTCTCAGAAGTACGGAACGCCTCTTTCATCCTTTCAGCATCAGGGATATCATCTGCGCCCGGACCGGCAAGGGTATACAGTTCACCAGCGATGACATCCCTGTCCCTGAACCTGTGGCGCCGGAACGGTTGAATAATCCGGTATTCCTCATCACAAATGATGATGTTCCCCTCATCAAACATCTCAAATATCAGGTGGTATCGTCGTTCGCTCTTTCCCACCTCGATATCGACGATACGTTCGATGCCCGGTTGGCTGACAGCAAGAATCCGGCCGCCGTTCAGGTATTTTCTGATGACCATCGAGTAGCCTGATGGATTTTTCGGAGCAGGGGGCAGTTCGCCGGAGAGGTGCATACGGACCCCTGTCTCAATAAAGAACTGGTATTTACTCTTACCTTCGCCGTTTATGCGTATCCCGAAGAACGATGAATCATACTGGTATGATTTTCCTATCCACAGGGGAAGAACAGCACGGAACTCCGAAATAAATGCACGGAGATCCAGTCCGCTCATGCCTTTTTTATTTGCCATCGATGTACCAAACTACATATTGTCGGAGCACAAAAATATAATGACTGGTGGCAGGATGACTGAAGATACTATCTCGGCGGATAAACCAGGCCAAAAACCTGTAAAAACGCAGGAAGTAAAAATAAAGGAGCATAATGAGAGAATCCTCCGGACCAGCATCGGATGCTTCATGGGGATTCTTGCAGGGTTCCTCTCATTTGTTCTCATTGGGGACCCCTCACTTCCTGAAAATTCTGCGAGAGGACTTATAGGGATTCTTCTGCTTCTTGCGGCTATTGTGTTTCAGAAACAGATCTTTCTCCTCATGAAGATTGATGTCACCCATCTCGGCGGGAAGGACTGGTTTTATCAGGGGTTCATGGCCTTATCCATGTGGTTTATATCCTGGACCATACTCCTGACCGTACAATAATATTTTTAGTGATTTATCATGCGCATTGCGATTGTTCACCGTGACAGGTGCCACCCTCCCAAATGCGGGAAGGAATGTATTCTTTATTGTCCCCGCGTCAGAACCGGCGATGAAACTGTTGTTATCGGGGAAGACGGTAAAGCGGTGATATCCGAAGAACTCTGTGTGGGGTGTGGGATCTGCATAAAAAAATGCCCCTTCGATGCAATCGATATTGTATCTCTTCCGGAAGAACTCGAGCAGGCCACCCACCGCTATGGTGCAAATGGATTTGCCCTCTATGGTCTGCCTATTCCGGTTGAGGGGAAGGTAACCGGTATTCTTGGTGCAAACGGTATCGGTAAAAGTACCGCGGTAAAGATTCTCAGCGGTCAGCTGACGCCGAACCTCGGCAATCCTTCCGAAGAGGCATCATGGGAGAGTATCCTGAAGAAATTTGCCGGAACCGAGCTCTTTGATTATCTCCAGACCATTGCCGGATCGTCGATGAAGACTGCTCTCAAACCGCAGTACATCGATTATATTCCCAAGGTGTTCAAGGGGAAGGTCTCCGAACTTCTCAGATCGACGGATGAGCGCGGGATGCTGGAGACCTATCTCCGTGAACTGAAACTCGATACCATCCTGGACCGTCCGATAGATAAGCTCAGTGGGGGTGAACTCCAGAGAGTTGCACTGGCGGCATGTCTTTCGAGAGATGCGGATTTCTATTTCCTCGATGAAATTACCCCGTTTCTTGATATCTACCAGAGGATGAAGGCAGCACACCTGATACGGGAACTTGCGGAGGAAAAACCGGTCGTCATTGTCGAGCACGACCTTGCGATCCTTGATCTTCTGGCCGATACCGTTCATGTGGTATACGGAAAACCGAGTGTATTCGGTATCATCACACGTCCCAAGGGCGTACGAATTGGCATCAACCAGTATCTTGAGGGATTTCTTCCCGAGGAGAATGTCCGGTTCAGGGATTATTCGGTTACCTTCGAAAAACGGGCCCATTCGGGAGATATTGACCGCGAGATTCTGGTGGAGATTCCCCCGATGGAGAAGCATTATGATGCGTTCTCCCTCCATATAGACGGCGGGGAGATACGAAAGGGCGAAGTACTCGGTCTCGTCGGCGCAAACGGAATAGGGAAGAGTACGTTTGCAAAACTCCTGGCAGGGGTCGAAAAACCGGATGCCGGTGCGATGAGCAGTGAGGTGCGCATCTCCTACAAACCCCAGTATATCAAACCCGAGGGAACATCTTCGGTGGAATTCATCCTTCGTCAGGCGACGAGATCCTTTGATTCATCCTATTACCAGCACGAAATCATCGAACCGTTGTCCCTCAACCCTATCCTCCAGTCCCGTGTGGACGAGCTCAGTGGTGGTGAGCTGCAGCGGGTGGCCATTGCATTATGTCTTTCCCAGGATGCAGATCTGTATATTCTCGATGAGCCAAGCGCCCATCTTGATGTGGAACAGAGGGTGAGACTGGCGCGTATCCTGAGGCGCCATGCAGAGGGCAGAGAGTCCGGCATCATCGTCATTGATCACGATATCTATGTCATCGATATGATCAGTGAACGCATGCTGGTCTTTGACGGTGACCCGGGCGTTCACGGAACGGCATATGGTCCCTATGGAATGAAGGACGGCATGAACCATTTCCTGAGAAATCTCGGGGTAACGTTCAGGAGGGACAAGTCCGGAAGGCCACGTATCAACAAACCCGGCTCATATCTCGACCGTGAACAGCGCTCTGCAGGTGAATTCTATTATGCTGATATATCCAAATCCTAATCATTTATTGGCTGAGACGGAAAAGAAGTAGTGTACTGGTGGGAAATGACAAGGGGAGAGAAATTATCGGATGCGGTTCAGTATGAAAAAATTGAGGCGCTGAGGCGTGATCTTTTTTCGTATATTAACCAGAATTCTGAAAAAATAAGCTCGAATCTCCCCGTTTTTTTTGCTCATGTCATCTCTGCTCTTGATAACGGATTTTCCACCATTGATGATGCCGCCCACGATGAATTTATCGACTCCATTGCTTCTGCCGTCATGGAGAAGATCTCCCCGGGTACGGAGCGGGAAGTTATCGAGCGCATTATCTCCAATGCAGCCCGTTCCAAGCGAAAACCATCCAGTAAGGCATCCTTAAAAATCCTGGCTGGGATCAGGCTTCTCTCTGCAGGGGCATACAGGGAATCTCTTGAATATTTTGATGATTACTGGCGGTATGACTCCAGGATCGGATTTTACCGTGCATTTTGTTATTATAAGCTATCCAGTGAAGAGAAGAGCAGAACCGGAGGGAAGGAATCCCAGACCGGCAAGGACTATGAGATGGCTGCACGTGAGCAGTTGATTGAACTGGTGAAGGCCAAACCCCCGATGTATCGCGTCCGGCAGGTCGACTATATCACGACACCCGAGACGGAGAATGCCTTCTGGTTTATGATAAAGATAGCTCTCTGGTGGTTTCCGACGGAACGCTGGTTTATCAGGACCGGTATCCAGAAGGCAAAAAAGGATGCAAATGACGAAAAGCGAATGGAAATGCTGAACATCGCAACGGTCCGGTTCTATAATGATCTGGATTTTCTTCGGGAGGCCTATCACCTGAAGATTGATACAAAGGACGGCGTGGGAGCAAACGGGCTCGTCAAGCAGATGATGCAGCAGCACCCTGAAAGCCTTGAACCAATCTATTTCGGGATGAGACTGACCCTTCTTACCGGCGAGACATCCTCGTATAATTCCTATCGAAGCCAGGCAATGGAAAAGGGGATGCCGAATTATCTCATTTCGCTTCTGGATTTTTCATTTTTCGTCATGAAAGGACAGGAAACCGAAGCGTTTGTCCATTTTAATGATATGTCCCGGCGGTTTAAATCATTGAAATATTATCTCTCCCCTCTTGAATATCTGGCAAAGGACATTTTCAGCACTGATGATAATCGGGCAGTTCCGGCAAAGAGGATCTTTCTGGAATCCGTCGATCTCTATGCCGTAAAAATCCTAAAAATTCAGTGAACGCGATTATTTGGCTTCTGTGTAGATAATGTTCACTTCCAGGGGCTCCGGGTTTGTCGCAGTGATCTCTGCGGAGAAGGAAGGGTCTGTTATCTCGATAGGGATGAGCTGCTTTTTCTCTTTGATATAATATCCTGTTTCATAGGGGGTTACGAACCAGTATCTCCCGGATGAATCGGGGAAGACCCTGGTAATTTTATTGTTCTGCAGATCGGTGGTGCTTCTGCTGATATGCTGTTGTATCGCATGATCCTGGACTTCATACATTCCGTTAGTGGTTCCTATGAGGAGTGTGGCATCCTCGGCTGCCTGAACATCACCGAACCGGATATCTCCGCTGCCAAGTTCATCCGAGACGAGCATGACCGTCAGACCACTGGTGGGAGAATACCGGTAGATGGTGGTGTCATTATAGAGCATCACCCCTCCAAAGGGGTAATCGGTAAGACCGGTGATCATATCGATGTCCGGAATATCGCATACCTGTTCGAATGAACTATCCTCATATCCTTCCCTGGTCTTCCAGAGGCCATGGTGGACTGAAAGGGCATATATTGAACCAGTTTCATGATCCAGAGCCATACGGTCGATGGTATAGGTGGTCAGCCCTCCTGCATGAAAGGGGCGAAACCAGGTCCAGTTGCCGTTTGAATACCTCTGGAGGCCCGAATTGCCGATGGCAATCCAGGTTTCATCCCCGGATCTCAGGACAGCATGGACCGGCATATGCCGGAATATCATGCCCTCGTCGATATTGGAAAAAACGGCTCCGTCATAGGTCTGAATTCCGGCTGCATATCCTATCCACAGGGAATTTACAGAGTCGAAGGAGAGGGACCTGAGATAATCATCCCTCATGCCGGTCTCATACTTCCATGGGGTGGCGTGGAGCGACGTCCATCCTCCATCAAACATCGAGATGCCCGAAGACGTGGCAAAGGCGACCATGCCATCCTGGCCTTCGGCAATGGCTTTGACATCGCAGCTGACAAGGGTGTCAGGTCCCGGCCGGAATGTATGCACAGCCACTCCTGCCGCAGGACTTGCAAGGAGCAGAATAAGGAGGAGAGCCGGCAATATACCTAGATTTCTTTCCATTCTCCATTTGCCTGTTTGATAGTGATCGTACCGCCGTTCGTGGGGATATACGTGATGGATCGTCCCGATGTTCCTCCTGTTTCTTCGGTGACAAGCGGGATACAGTGAACCCTGAGGGCCTGCCTGACAGCTTCAGTGTTTCTCGTACCAATGTCCAGATCCCCCCTGAATTTCTCAAACATACGGGCACCTCCGATGATTGTTGCCTGGAGTGAACGGGGTTTTGAACCCCGTTTGATGAGTTCTGTTTTCAGGAGGGGAACGGCGGTGTCGGCGAATTTTCCCGGCCTTTCATCGCGACCTTTACTGTCAGGGAGCATGATATGGGCAACGGCCCCGATTTTCAGGTACTCATCATGGATAATCAGGGCTATGCAGGACCCGAGACCGATCGAGGTCATGGTCATTGAACCGACCGAAAATTCTCCGATTCCGACATTGATTCTATCTGCAGTATCCCTTGTATGACCACTCATGGTATTCCAGCCGTCAGGAAACCTGTTCCAGTAAGTTATCGAGTAGTGTAAGAATCTCTGTCAGGGTATTTTCTTCAGGCAGAAGAACAATCGTGCTCTGAATCCCGTTTTCCGATTCTTTTAATTCCGTAGAGAACAGCAGAATCTCGTTGATGTCAAGCGCCACCTGGGCGACGATATTTTCAAACGATGCGTGGGCCATGTCAATGGCAAGTTGTGGCGGTGACGGGAGCATGACGATGCCGAGCAATTCAGCGGTCGCATCGAGAAAATGGGATACCATAATATTGCCCACTTCAAGGAGGGCGCTTTCGTCCATCTCATTGATGTCGCGATCTTCATCCTGCATCCCGATCATCGCGTTTGTCATCCGTATGGCTGACTTTAAAGGGACGTGATAGACGATGTACCCCGCAGGGTCGATGGTGCCCTGGATTTCAAAGACAACCATTGCACAGATTTCTTCGCCAAAATAGTCCGAAATATCTGCGATGTCAATCTTCTTCACTTCCGGAACGGTCATCGAGATCTCGTTCATCAACATCTGGGACAGTGACGTCGCTGCGTGAGAGGCGCCGATATTCCCCATCTCCTGTAAGGCATCAAGTTGTTTTTCATTTAAATCCATTTTTTGCACCTCTTATACCATAGTATTCACATCAATAATCGGAATGACATCACCGTCGCCCGGAATGGTTACGCCGCTCACCCCCCGGCAGGCCCCGATGACTCTGCTCAGCGGTTTTACCACAACTTCCTGCTGGCCTTCAACGATGTCCACCGGTACACAGCATTTGTGTCCCTGGTACTGGACGACAACAATGATATCTCCCGAACCGTTGAGGCCAAACATCTCTTCAAGCCGGTGAATCTGGAGGACATCGTCACGGAAGGGTATTGCTTCGCTCCTTCCTATCCGGACAATGTCCTTCGGGTTGATTCGTGCTACCTCCACGACCGAATTGATGGGAATTGCGCATCTGCTTCCGTTAATCCGCACCATCATGACTTCGATGATGGCCATCGTCGGTGGAAGGGTAAGCGTGAATGTTGTGCCTTCCCCTTCCTCCGAGGTAACGGCAATGGAACCCTGCAATGATTCTATGGTACTCTTGACTACGTCAAGCCCCACCCCCCGGCCACTGATATCGGTGATTGTTTCCGCTGTTGAAAATCCCGGCTGGAACAGGAATGCGGCGATCTCTTCTTTGGAAAGAGATTCACCTGCTTCCGGTTCTATCAGACCCCGCTGAACAGCCTTATTCAGAACCGCCCGTGCATTGATGCCCCCTCCGTTATCACTGAGTTCAATGACGACATTTCCCCGTTCCCGCCATGCCCGCAGCCTGATTGTTCCCCTGGGATCTTTTCCGCAGCGGATTCGCTCTTCAGGTGTTTCAATGCCATGATTTACGGCATTGCGAATGAGGTGGAGGAGCGGGTCGCCCAGACCATCGATGACACTCCGGTCCATCTCCGTATCTCCTCCTTCCATGAGAAATTCTACTTCTTTTCCATCATGATTAGCCACATCCCTGACAACCCGGGGGAACCGTTTGAAGATCTGGTCCAGGGGAATCATCCTGATGTTAATCATCATGTTCTGGAGTTCGGAAATCGATCTGCCCACCATTCCCATGGCTTCATCGACTTCCTTGCTGTTGTATTGTCGTGCCAGCTGCCTCAGGCGCCCACCGTTGATGACGAGATCCTCCACCATCGTCATCATCTGGTCGAGTTTATGGATGTCAACACGGATGTTCTGGACAGTCTTTGACGCTTTATCCTGCTTCTTTTGCTCCGTTCTTTTCTCATCCGGAATTGTCTCCGCTATCATCTCGGACGGACCACTTAATTCCCTGGCATCCCCGGATAGTTCGTTGATATCGGTGGAGGCGATATCGGTTACCTGTGCAGCCGAAAAAAGGGCTTCCCGGCCTGCGTCGGAGGAGAGAATGATCTCCAGTGTTCCTTCGAATTTCCCTTCGTCAAGTTCCATCTCCCCGGGGGTGGTCTTGATGATAGTGGCCATCTGTTTCAGGTTTTCCAGTGCAATCAGTGCACGTACATCCTTCATTGTGCAGTCTTCGGCAACAGTGATGCGCATCAGGTAATGGGGAATAGCATCGGATGATGGTGCTCCCTCCTCCGGTGCGACTGAAGGGATGATCGGGGACACGTTGACCGATGCAACTTCAGGGATGGATGCAAGGGAGGTGATTTGTTCTGCATCAAGCGCGCTTTCGAGATCAATTTCGAGCATACCGTCAAAATCCGACGATTCATCTTTGAGATATTCTGCTGTGGGCCGTGAAGAGATCACGGTTCCTGCATTTTCCAGATTCTGAAGGACCATGAGTGCACGCATGTCCTTTGCCATGCCTGACGGATCGATCCTGACGGTTATCCGGTGAGTGGGATGTGGCCCGGTATCGCCTTTGGACCGGACAGGAGGGACGCCCCCGGTTGAGAAGGAGGGGACGTCTTCTGCATTGGGTGCCCTTTCATTGAAATCAGGGGTGCCGGCGGGATTATTGTTTCCTGTTTCACCAAGGAGCCGATGGACGAGATCGGATGCATCGATGGATGAACTGTCCCCCCCGGCTTCAATGTCATCCAGCATCTCTTCAATTGAGTCCGTGCAGTTGAGAAGCAGATTGACAAGGTCCGGTGTAACTTTTTTTGACCCGTTGCGGATTTCATCGAATACATCCTCCATGGAGTGACAAAGCATTTCCATGACATCATATCCCATCGAAGCGGCCATTCCCTTGAGCGTATGGGCGGCACGGAATATCTCATCGATAGCATTCGAATCCAAACCTTCTTCGAGGACCAGAAGGTTACTCACCAGATTTTCGTGGTTTTCCTGTGATTCCGCAACAAAGAGTTTACGGTATGTTTCATCATCAGACATGTCTGCGATTCATCTCCTCTACTGAGCGTTTAATTTCCGTTGGTATCAGGACAAGGGGGATGACCTTGTCGACGCAGTTGCGTTGCAGTGCGGACCGGGCCATGCCATAGACAAGGCTGTCCGATTCCTGGACAACAAAATTCTTTCCTCCTGCATTTTTTATGGCAAGCGCCCCCTCTCCTCCGTCGTTTCCCATCCCACTGAGTATGAAGGATACCGTGTGGGGTCCGAATACCTTTGCAGCAGAGATAAAGGTCGTATCAACAGCCGGGCGTACTGCATGCACCGGTGCTGATTTGGAATGGGTAATTCGGCCCTCTAAGGTCCCTGAAGAATTGATGTCCCTGGTAATCAGGGTATGATACCCGCCACGGGACAGATATACATGCCCTGAATGGAGAACGTCTCCCGTTTCTGTTTCTTTTACCGGCAATGGGGAGATCTTATTCAGTCGCTCGGCAAGTGCTGCAGTAAATCCCTCCGGCATATGCTGGGTGATGACGACCGCGGCATTGAGATCTGCGTCAATCCGGGAGAGAATGGCATCGAGCATCGGAGGACCTCCGGCCGAGGATCCGATAAGGACAATACTCTTTGCCGGTTCTGTGGAGACCTTTTTTGGTATACCCGGGGGCCTGACAGGGATGGTGGTGAGCTGTCTGAGTTTGGTCGTAAATTCCGACCGGATACCCCTCACGGTTCCGATGTTTCTTGGTTTGAGCATGAAGTCATCGGCACCCAGCCGTAGTGCCTTTTTTGTATATTCCGCATCAGCGGAGGTCAGAGTACTCAGGATTACTACTTTCGGGCGTTCGTTGAGGTACTTCAGCTGCCTGAGCATCTGGAGCCCATCCATTTCAGGCATTTCAATGTCAAGAGTAACAATATCAGGCTGTAGTTCCCGGATCTTATCCAGTCCTTCTCTGCCATTCGAGGCCTTGCCGACAACCTCAATATCCGGGTCTTCCGAAAGAATATCTGACAGTATGGTGCGAATAAACACCGAATCGTCAATAATCAGGACTCTGAGCATAATATTATTGTTTCAGCACATTCTGGACTTCTTCAAGCACTTTTGGTGCCTGAAATGGTTTTACGATATATCCTTTTGCTCCTGATTTAATCGCAAGTTTCACCATCTGCTCCTGGCCAACCGCCGTGCACATTATGACTTTTGCCGATGGATTCATCGTTGTTATTTCCTTCAATGCCTCAATACCATTCATTTTGGGCATTACAACATCCATTGTCACCAGGTCCGGTTTCAGGGACTTGTATTTTTCAACGGCTTCTTCACCGTTTTCCGCTTCTCCAACGATGTCGTGGGACCCGGAAAAAAGGATATTTTTCAGGAGTGTTCTCATGAAAAGGGTGTCATCTACAATTAAAATTTTGCCCATTGCCTATCAAATAATAATTTCCAACCAAAGGTTAAATATTTTCGCTAAATGAAAAATGAACGGAGAATATAGGATATTGGTATAAAAAAATATATCCTGGGTGTCGCAATTATTAATTAGTAGGTGGTTTTACTGCTTCGGTGACAAAACGCACCCCTTTGGTGGTCAGCTTCACCTCTCTTCTTGTCAGGACCACTTCCACCATGCCGAGTTCAATCATCCTGTCATAAATTGCCTCGATTTCAGGATTCGAACTATTCAGCATGTTTTCAATTGCGTGGGTATCCATTCCGCTATAGAC
Source organism: Methanogenium sp. (assembly GCA_041554835.1). GTDB lineage: Archaea > Halobacteriota > Methanomicrobia > Methanomicrobiales > Methanomicrobiaceae > Methanovulcanius. The sequence continues at coordinate 1,483 of JBFFLM010000008.1, read as the reverse complement.
CAGCATTGCAACCTGTGCTGATATCGGGTCAAGATCCTGATCCATAGAGATATCCTTTGTAGCTTCGGTGAGGTAATTAAAAAGCACCTCAAGGGTAGTTGGCGGACAGAGTACGTAACTGGTGGTCACTTCCCCGGTCTCGACGTGATCGATCTTCACCACTTCCGTCTTTTTTCCCTGGACATCCCTCGTTGTTTTCTCTATTGCGGAAACATCCATGATGGGCAGACAGATCTGTGCGTCCTGCCCGACGAACCAGATCCTTGATTTAAGGACGACTATTGCACCTTTCTCCCATTTTGCGTCCTTTATCATGACCCCGCCCCTGATTGCCGGGGACATGAAATATGCCATCAGACGGTATCCTGAACATCCCATCAGGATCATTTTTTTCAGAATGGTGAGGGCCTTTGGAACGGATGCAATTCTGTAGATCGGGCCTTCTTTTCCTTTTACAGAAATTTCAAGGATATTTTTTTTCTGTTGCAGGTCGTCAATGGACTTGAGCGGAATGTCGACCTCAATCGGTTCCGGGAGATGGATCTTTTTCTCTTCAAGGTGAATATTCGCTGCTACCCACGACCCGTTATTATCTATTTTGGCAGGTAACGATTTCATTTATTTCTCTCTGTTTTGATCATTTGTCTGCAGGGAAGATTTGCCTCCCATCTTCTTTAAAACATCTTCAAGGCCATCGACCAGTTCCTGTACCTCGACATTGCTGTCCTTCATGTCACGCACGAGGCTTTCATCCTGAATCGATTTTTTCTTCTGCATATCGGTTTTCAGCATGCTGAGAAGACCGTCGTCGTCTCCTCCGCCAAATGACATGAATTCATCAGATGATGAATCCCCGAACCCACCGAAATTAATGACTTCTGTCTTCGGGGAGGATGGATTCTTACCCGCTGTATCTACAGGGAGAACGTCATCGGGAAGGAGCCCGGCCGAATCGATTTCCTCCTCTTCCTCCTCTACAATATCAAGTTCAAGGTCGTCCAGCGATCCCTCGTCATCCAGGTCCAGATCATCAAGGCTGAAGGCGTCAAATGTCTCTTCTTCGGAATCACCCGAATTATCCATCACTAAAGTGTTTGCATCTTCCGACAATTCGAAAGAAAACTCACTTTCCGTAACAATGTCCGGGGTTTTTTCAACTGAACCGGTGAAGGGGTTTCCGGTCAGGTCATCATCGAGGGTGAGTATTCCCCCGTCCACTTCAATCTCATCGAAGTCTCCCATCGATCCGAATTCCATTTCATCTTCCGGTGGAATATCGGTACCCGTGTGTCCTGAAGAGATCTCTTCCCCGTCATCGGATGATATCTCTCCGGCAAGTATCGACTCTATTGACATCATCCCGTCATCGGCAGGATCAACAGGGGTGCCAGGTCCATCCTCCTCAGCCAGTCCCCCCGGGAGTATCGTATCGTGGTCACGAACTTCGTCGTCCAGTTCGAGATCATCCAGTAATCCGAAATCC
>JBFFLM010000007.1:0-13856 GCA_041554835.1 Methanogenium sp. | reverse complement strand
CTGCCGGAGGCACCCCTCGATGCAACGATCGCCGACGCACGGGCGATTGAGGCACAGGTAAACGAAAGCTATGCCGTCTTTGCCCGTGACACCCTGGGTGCCGATACCCATTACTTCTCCATCAAATTCGAGAAGGTCTACCAGCGCTTCTTTCAGGCAGGCAAAAAAAAGCGCTATGCGGGTCATCTGGTCTGGAAAGAGGGGAAGGATGTGGATCAGATCGATATCGTTGGTTTCGAGATGAAACGGAGCGATTCCCCCCACATCACCAAGGACGTCCAGAAGCATGTGATGGAGCTGATACTCATGGGCGCCGGAAAAACGGAGGTGAAGGACTATCTCGGCGGGATCATTATCAACTTTAGGGCCGGCAGGTATTCACTCGATGATATCGGCATCCCCGGGGGCATCGGCAAGTCTCTGGAGAGCTATAAGACAAAGGATGCGCAGGTGCGCGGGGCCATCTATTCGAATACTTATTTAGGGACAGACTTCAAGTCGGGAAGCAAGCCGAAGCGGGTCTATATCCGGAATGTGAAGGCAAAATACCCGCAGACGGATGTCATCTGCTTTGAATATGCCGACCAGGTGCCGCCAGAATTTGAAGTGGATCTCGCCCGTATGCTTGAACGGGCAATACAGCAGCCGATAAGCCGCATCATCGAGGCGGTGGGATGGACATGGTCGGATATGGACCCTTCGCATACCACTCTTTCCGACTTCTTTTAATCGTGGAGTCCGATTCGGGTGCTGAACCCGAAAAACCCTTCCGTCATTTTCCGTCATGCATCCATTTTGCTTTGATGCCTCCGGTTCCGGATTACCCTCGTTACCATGGTAAGGGTAGGTATGACTCCCTTACATCTGGAGCAGCCGGAGGTCAATCAAACCCTGTGTCCAGGTACGGACGGCCTGCAGATTGCGGAAATCACCGGGCTTTATGCCTTCCATCTTCATTGCAGCTTTTTCCCTCAGGCTAAACCCGTCATCCGGGACTTTTCCTGCAAAATATCCGGTTTCCCGAATTTCAATGTAGTTTCGGACCTCATCAAGGGCACGGGATGCGGCCTTTTTGCGTTCAGGCGAAATGTCGACGAGGGTGTACCCGGTTAAAAGAGCAAGAACTGGTATTTCACGGAGCATATTCTGGTGATCCCTGACAAATGCCACGATATCCGGAAGGACTTTATGGTAATATATGGGGCTTGCCATTATGATCGTTGTATAGGGTGAGATGTCGAAAATATCCGATATTTTAAGTGCTTCAGCATCTTTCCCGTTTTCTCTCAGGGTTTCTGCCACAGTCCCGGCAATATCGCCGGTTGATCCTGACTTTGTTGCATATGCCACCAGAATTTTTTCCTTCATGCGACCTCATTTCCCCTGGTTGTGTTCATTTATCCGGATATTTCTTATTTTTGATAAATAAATGGGGATAGAGAACTTTTGAACGTATAGATTAATGAATGCTACTGTAATTGGGATTTTGAAAAATATTCTGGGATCTGGTGAGCCTTTTGAGATTAGAGATCTGTAATCTTTCGTCCAATCTCTTTTGCCCACGCTCTGACGTTTTCCATGTCCAGGAAATCGCCTTCGGGTGCCCCGGCTATGGTAGCAAGCTGCATATCGGATTCGCTGAGTCTGTCCATCGAGAGCCTTCCGCCGAAGGTGCCTTTTTCCTCTATTTTGACATACTCGGACATCGCATCTATGGCTTCAAGCATGGCTTCATTATTATTCTCCCCTTTGCACACTGCAATTCCGGATACAAAGAAGGCAATCCATTTTCCTTCCAGATAAGGTTTGTATTGTTTGCAGAACTCCCGTGCCTCAACGAGAATTTTACCCATATAAAGGGGGCTTCCGATGACAACCGCATCGTATGCATCGATTATGCCTACTTCCATTACGGGAATGATATCAGTATCAAGGCCGGCACCGGTGAGGGCAGCAGCGATCTCTTCTGCGATCTCCCGGGTTGTTCCGTATTTGGTGGCATAGGTGACGAGAACCTTTCTGGCACACATATGCATCCCGGTTTCCTGCTAAAATGAGTTAAGCGTTGTGGAATGTGTGAATCATCTGCGGGGTTTTTATTGGTATCCGGGCTTGCATGCCTCCTTGCAAATATCCGGAAACGCATGGGGGTTACCGGGAATGAGCCAATCCATGCAATTTCACAACCATTGCATGTATGAAATTCGGAGCAGGAGTTTTAAATGGGAGATTAGTAGACATCCGGTCATCAGGGTGGAAACACACTTATCAAGCCACCTCCAAAAGGCCATACTGTATACTATGATCCCCATGAAAAGAACGATACGGCAGGCGTTGGTGGTGATGTCAACCCTTATTCTCATCGCCTGCATGGCAGCACCCGCCTCATCCCTTATAGCCGCCACGATTGGCGGGACCGTTTCTCTCTCCGGGGGTGGTGGGGGCTATGATACGATGTACCTCTTTCTCACGGGTCCCAACCTTGCACCGGGAGGGGTACGTCTGGACAGCGTGTCGTCCACCGTCGTGTCCGGAGAACCCTCTACATTCACCCAGGCGACCGTCGAGGACGGCCGGTGGGAATACGCATGGGAAACCAGTGCTGCCGGGGGCAGGCTGGATATCGGCACCTACATGGTCTGGGCAACACCGGTCCCGATGGGCCGCTATGACCTTGCCGCGTCCGGGGAAAACTTTGCAACAATCGGCGTTACGCTGACCAACCCCACGCTCACCGCAGGAATTGCGACCATCCCTTTGGGTTCGCTGAGGGTAACCAGTGACCCTGCCGGTGCGGAAGTGTCGGTGAATTCGGTGCAATATGGGACAACCCCTCGCATGGTCGAGGATCTGACAGGAGGGTCTGTCATGGTCAGAGTTGAAAAAGAAGGATATGAACCCCATGAAGAAGAGGTGGTGATAAGGACGGGAACCCTGGCCGTTCTGGATGTCACACTCACGCCGGAGGCGTTGCCGACTGAGACCATTCCTCTCTCCGAATCACCGACGGAGTCATCGTCACCGGAACCCTCCACCGAACCGACACGCACGTCCGCCCCCTGGTGCGGGGTGGTCGGCGGGATCATCCTCTCACTCGCCGGGGCTGGTATCCTGAATAAAAATAGGGATAAATAATTTATTCGGATTTTTTAAGGCTGACACCTATCAGGTCGCAGGAATCTTCACAAGGGGCTTCGTTGCCATTGCCATTGCCATTCCCGTTCCCATTGCCATTCCCTGCATCGATGACCCTGTAGGCATCGGCAAGGACAGCCGCCTGGGCCAGTGACCCGGCAAGAAGGACTACTTCAAGGATCTCTTCCTTGGTCGCACCCTTCTTGAGGGCCCCGTTCATGTGATATTCAACACAGTGGCGGCAATTGAGTGCGGCACCGACCGCAAGGGAGATCAGTTCGACCATCTTCGGTTCGAGACTGGAAGTTTTGGCAATTGCCTCTTTAAAGAGAAGATGCGAAAGAAGGACTTCCGGTTTTTTAGCCATCTTCTTATAAATGAGGGGGACTGCACCGTATTCCTCCTTGATAACATCAAGCCACTCTGCAGACGCACCGGTAGTTCCCCGGTCGATAATTTCCTGTAAAGTTTCTTCGTAGTTCAATATGCACCATTCCAGTCGCAAAAAAAGGTTTTTTGTAATCGGTAAAATAACTGCTTATTCGTCACACCATAATTCTGGTTTCTGAGAACGGCCTGATGCGTACCAGTATATAATTGCGCATGCGGGAGGGAAGAAGTTCTGCGATGTCTCCTATCCGTACCCCGTTTTCAATCTCGATCTCCTTCATCAGGGCCGCATACGGGTCGTAGGGGACTTTCACCCGGAGGCCGGCAATCTGTACCGTTATGGGGGCAGGGTGTGTCGAACCGGCGGTAATGTCCATTGCATCATCGATGACCGTCATCAGGCGGGCGGGACTTACGGAGAGAGGATCTTTTGCCACCTCCTCACGGCGCACGTTGAGCACCCGTGAAATTTCCTCCACCATGGCGTCAAGACGGTCGATCTCTCCCACCTGTTGTCGCATTCGGTGGCCGATTCTGCCGATGCCTCCCACATACCCCTCGACCGGCGGGTCAATGATCCTCCTCAATGCCTCGGTGTCCGGGCGACCGGTCAGGATAATCGGTACCTTAATGCCCCTTCTGAGAGCCGGCATCTTGTATTCGATACAGGATTCGAAATTTCCCAGAAGGATAACAGCACAATCATGCTCATTGATGATGTCACGTTCTTCAATGTTGAGATTGGCGATGCGCTTTCCGAATCCACGGGCAAGTCCGACCATGTTTGTCTTTGCCCCCGCCTGGCGCAGATACTCCGCCACATCACAGGAGGTGTGCGGTAGGTGATGAATCTCCAGGCTGGGAGAGACGACGGCGATCTCCGTTCCCACAAGGGGCGATTCGATCACTTCTCCCCCGAGGGGTCTGCTGATCGTTCGGATCAGTTCGATGTCGTCTTTCGGTACCAGTGACTGGAGAACGATATCCTGAGCGATCAGGTGTTTTTGTACGATGTATCCACCTAGGTCATCAATCAGGTCGATGACAATGTCGTGCTTGAATACGCCGCCTTTGTAGGTGATAGGTACGAGCGTGGTCATTCCGCTTCCTCCATAAGTCTGAATTTTTCGGCAACCAACGTATCGACAATATTCTCTTCAAGGGTATTTTCCGACGCAAGATAGAAAAAACGCCCTCTGCTGATCAATTCCCTTCGTACCTTGAATCCCTCGGGGGCGATCCACTGGAGGGCATAGATAATATCCCGGTACAGGCCTGCAGAAGGATCCACTACTTCGATATTCTCGATGTCACGGGGATTGAGGCCGGGGATTCGGATATATACCGTAAACCTGTCCGGCTGGTCAATCAGGTCCCTCCCGAACCTGTCCCAAAGCACGGTAAGCATCTGCGAGAGATAGGTCTCTTCGCCGATATCGAGGACAACGCCGTCCTCTTTTTCGATGGCACTTGAGAAATCCCCGATCCTTATCGTGCCCGGTATCTGCTTTATCAGGCCGACTGCCAGAAAGAGCGGGGTTTCGGGATCAATATAGATATGAAGCCTTCCGATAGAGTGGCTCAGGTTAAGGTCCTTCAGGATATTGTCAGCAATCTGGTGATAGGTCTGCCGGCCTGCCTCTTCGACGCATTCAACTTCGAAGTACTCAAGTGCCTCCATGTCTCTACTCTCCCCTGATAAAGCCGGATGACAGGAGAGCCGATCCGACGGATCCGATATACTGGGAATGGTGCGGTACCACAATCTCGGTCTGGAGAAGCATGCCCATCTCCTTTACGAGACCTTCAATAAGAGACGTTCCTCCGACCATGATGACCGGTTCTTTGATGTCGACCTCCTGCAACTGCTGCTCAAAGACCTGTTCTGCAACGCTGCGACATGCCGCAGCCGCGACATCCTCCTTGCTGTGCCCTTCTGCAAGAGCGTTGACCAGACTCTGTGTCCCGAAAACGATGCAGTATGAATTCATCGGGACTTCTTTGGAAAGGCCTCTCATGGCAATCGGTCCGAGTTCCGTGATGTCGACCCCGATACGCTTTGCCGTCATCTCCAGGAAACGTCCTGAGGCACCTGCACAGATACCTCCCATCGTAAATGTGCCAGGTATACCGTCCTGAACGGATATCGCCTTGTTATCCATGCCGCCGATGTCGATGACGGTTGCTTCACCGTGCTGCCTGTCTGCGAGATAGACCGCCCCCTTTGAATTGACGGTGAGCTCTTCCTGAATGAGATCGGCGCCGATCTCTTTCCCGACAAGGAATCTGCCGTACCCCGTGGTGCCAATGGCTTCAATATCTCCAATCTTAAGCCCTGACTCCGAAAAAGCGCTTTCCATGGCCGTTTCTGCGCTTTTCATGACTTCAGTCGTAGGTGTCCACCCGGTACCGATAATCTCGTTATCCTGCATGACAACAGCCTTTGTTGTGGACGATCCGGAATCAACGCCGAGGGTTATCCCCACCTGTTTCTCGCGGGCAAGAAGTGCACGCCTCCGTGCGATGGTGGTCAGGGCCTCCATTCTTGTAAGGAGCGTGCCTGAAGTGGTCCGTTCGGTAAAAGAGTAACTAACAACGGGCAGGTTGGAATTCTCATGAATATACCGACGCAGTTCATTTCGCACGATGGCCGCTTCCGAGCACCTGAAGCAGGTGGCAATAAAGACGGCATCCGCCTCAACCGACCCTTCTACCAGTGCCATTGCACGGGCGATAGCAAGCTTCAGGTCTCCTGAGCGGGCTTCCAGGCCGAATTCATCATAGGAACGGCGGATATCTGCAAGTGTCACATCCGGGAAGAACATCTCCGCATTGACCATCGCTGCCGCATCGTAGATCTCTTTCTGGACGCCACTGTGTTCGGGTCCACATGAGAGTTGTGCAACACGTACCGGCTGTTCATTCATGGGTCCTCACCCCCAAGTGCGGTTAAAAATTCCCTGACCGATGCAACAAATGCAATCCCTTCCTCTTCACTGGAAGGATATTTGATGTCGAGAAGAGGAATGTCTGTGCGCTTTCTGAGCAGGTACATCACCAGTTCATTGGTGCGTGAACATCCCATGCACCCAAAGGAGAGGTCTGCGTCGTTGATGATGATTGCAGCATCCGCTTCTTCAATCATCGGTCCGTAGAGGGCCATTCTGCCCCGCACTCCTGCGGGAACCTCGACTGCGGCCCATTTTAACCCTTTTTTCGGGTCTTCGGGCGTCATCTGCAGGGGCGGGGAATCAAGACTTGCCGTCTGTATCCGTTCTCTGATGGCTATTGCGGCACCAAGGGGTTCGTGACCCCAGCGCTCTACCATATCGGAGAGCACGAGGCTTGTGGCAGGATATATGAACACTTTTGCCATAATGAATCAGTTTTCCTCATTTTCTATGATTTTCAGAAGCTTATCCAGCGGTAGCTTTCCTTCATCCATTTTTGTCTTCTCAAATTTTTTTACGGAAACGGTTCCTGATGCCGTTTCTTCGAGACCTCGCGAGATGTACCGGAGGATTCCACTTTCAAATTCATGCCCATAATAGCCGGGACGGGCGCCCCCAAGATTGGCTCGGCACCGTCTTGGGTCGCCGGGAGGAAACCCGCGGTCTTTGACAAATATATGCGCAGGATCAACCTTGCGGAGTTCGCGAATCAGCTCCTTTACCTCATCGGGCTTTCCGGTGACCTGGAGGCCGAAACAGGTCTCCTTGATCATTACGCCTTCAGAGATCTCATAGGCGCGGATGGCTAGTGTCTGGGGGGTAACATTGGGGGATTCTATGAAGACATATTTGGTCACCGTACCTACATACGAGGGGGCGTACATCTTCTTTGTCACTGCTTCACCTCCCTGATATATACCGGTTTTCCATCCTTCAAGCCCTCAAGTTTCTCCGGTTCAAGGACCCTTCCGATGATATTGGTGCTCTCCAGCGGTTCTGAAGTCGGACCAAATTCAGAGGACGGGACCGTACGAACACCCACAAGCCCTGCCGCCTTACGTGAATCATTGGTCATTGCAAGCAGATAGGCCGGAACCTCACCCTCCGGAAGGTTCTCCCTGTGTATATTGGTCTTTTTCGACACTTTGGGCTGGAAGAGATAGACATCTTCAAATTTCATCAGGAGCGGCATTTCGCCGATATCGTGCCACCTGAGGCCCGTTACCGACCTGAAGATATGGCAGGTTTTTGGGGCCTCATCGTCGAAGAGTTCGATGGTTATGACCTGACTTAGCGGGACGGTAGTAAACGCCACCTTCCCTTCGGCAAGGATTTCAAGGGTTGTTGCCGGTTCTTGTGCAAAAACGACGCTCTTCTTTTCATCGGTATCAGGTTCAGGTGAAACCCCGCGTTCTGCTGCAAGCTGTATTGCTTCCTCGAGTTCCATACCCCGAAAATCGAGCTGCTTTGGCTCGACTCGTATAATGAACGTCTCGTTGTCCCGGGCAAGAATGGGAAGTTGAATTCCCTGTTCAACCTGACCGACGGCCGTGTGATTGACACTTCCGGGGATGTCTTCGGTATAGATATACACCGACCCGCGGTTTCGTCCCTGAACACGGGTGGTAATGGTCCCTTCAAAACGTGAATGAGGTTCTCCTTCGTATTCGACAATGCTCTCTTTCATCCGGTCGTCCCTGATGTGGGTGCTGGATGCCAGGCTGATGGTCATTCGTTCACCGGCCATGGTCCGGAGAAGATGTTCGACACTTGCTGCCCGTGTCGTATCAATCGCCTCTTTGCGGTATCCGGCTGCTGAGGCGAGCACATGGCTGAAGATCTGCATCCCGTCCGTAAGGGGGGTTGCCATATCCGTCGTGGTAAAGGCGGTGGTAGTATCGGCACGGCTCATAAGCCGTTCCATACTCAGGATCCTGTCGCCCTTACTCCATTCCTCCAGAATTGCCATACCGGAGACGACCCGGGCGACGATGCCGCCGTCATCCGGTCCACCATGATCTGCAATATGAGGGATCCGTGAAAAGATGAGGAATGATGTCCTTGGATCATAGCCCCCACACCCCAGAATGACATCCCCCCGTGCATAGCGATGCTGGCGACGGTCGGGATTGATGTCTGCTGAAAAAGGCCCGAAAGCCACGGACTGTCGGTCGGTCCATTTGACTGAGAGTTCTTCAGGTTCACTCCCGGTGGTTACATACTCAGCAAAAAAGCCCTCTGAAAAGAATGCAGTTGCATCTTCCGGGATCTCGATGACAACCTCGCCGGCACTTGTAAGGAGTCTGATATTGCGTGTCAGCGCTGCCTCTGCCTCTGCCGGAGGGATGACTGCAACACTACAGGAAGAAGGGTGCCCCGGGAGAATATCCCCAAGGGTTGCACTATCGTCTAACTCCAGCCTCGTTCCATCGAGGCGGATTTCCAACATATTTTGATTACCCCACTAGACATTCGTCATTATCTGGCGCTCTTGCTCTGAGAGTTCTTTGAGAACTTCCGCTGTGGGGCCCATCTTTACAATTTTTCCGCCCCTCATCAGGATACAGCGGTCACAGATGTCGCGCACAAATTCCATGTCGTGGGAAACTACAATAAATGTTTCATCTATATCTTCACGGGCCGTCATAATCGAGTGTTTCACGTCGATCTTCGTGATCGGGTCCATCGTACCCGTCGGCTCGTCGAGAAGAACGATTCTCGGTTCCTTGATCAGTACCTGGGCAAGGGCCACACGGTGCTTCTCACCCTCCGAGAGCTGGTCGGGACGTCTATTGAGAATTTTGTTTGCCTTTTCCTCGGTAAACCCTGCCATTTTGAGGGTGATAATCGCCTTTCTCATCGCCAGTTCTTTTGGAAATTCCAGCCCGATTGAGTCGGTCAGGTTGTCCAGGATATTCCGGTGAGGGTAGAGATCATACTCCTGATGTAAAAGCCCGATGTACTTTTTCGCCCGTCCGCGCTGGTTGATGCCCGGTTTTGTCATATCCACGCAGTCTTCGCCGATGCGCACGTTCAGTTCACCATCGGTTGGCTCGATGACTCCGGCAATCATCTTGGAAAGTGTCGTTTTGCCGGCACCGGATGTTCCGATTATCCCAAAGATCTCACGTTCCGCCACGGAAAATGATACCTTGTCAACCGCCTTTATCATGCCGCGGTCGACGGATATGTACCGCTTTGCCACATCACGTGCCTTCAGGATCTGATCACCAAGTTTGGCTTCCTGCTGCCCATAGGCCATTTCGTCTTTGCCGTTGGCCATGAACGTATCAATGATCTCACGTGGATCGCCGATTGCCTCAATGGACCCGTCAACAAGAAGGATAGCCCGGTTGCAGGTATCCGTGATGACCTCAGGAAAGTGTGAGGAGATGACCATCGCCATATTGTTATTCTTTGCGGCTTGATAGAGCATTTCGTGGACAATCGCTGCGGTGCGGGGGTCCAGTGTCCCCGTCGGTTCATCTGCACAGAGAAGGAACGGCTCTTTTGCAAGCTGTCGTGCCAGCACCACACGTTGTTTCTCACCGCCGGAGAGGTCACGTGCGATATGCATCATCCGGTGAGAGAGGCGCACTTCGTCGAGGAGATCCGCCGCCCTGTTGATTGCCTTTTCACCCGGATATCCAATATCGGCGAGGGCATGAAGAACATTCTCGATAACCCGGTCATCACCATACAATGCAAAAGTCCGCTGGAACATGATTGCAGATCTGACCATGATCTGACGTTTCTTATGCGCATTTTCTTCTGCCCAGAAATCGACATCCTCTGAAACGAGATTTTTGCCGCATTTCGGACATGCTTCTCCTGATTTGCTTGGGAGGTCGACATAGCCGCACCCGTCACATGCAGAGATATGGTAGATGATCTTACCGCTGGTTGGAGGCTGGTCCACCCCACGGAGAAGGTGCATGAGCACCGTCTTTCCGGCACCGCTCCGGCCAATGATGCCTAGGATCTCTCCCTCTGCTATTTCAAAATTGATATTGTTGAGAACTACATTTCCACTAAATTCCATGGAAAGTTTTTCAACAGTCAGTAGAGGCGCCATCTTTATTCCGATTAGCTTTTCATTCTTTGGTTGTTTAAAGCTTATTATTCGATCATAAAATTGCGCTTATGGGTAATAATCAGCTGAGCGACCGGACAATATCGACCACATCGCGCACGGATTCTATCACATAATCGGCAGTTTTGAAAAGAGGAGCCGGTTTATCACGGGTCTGTTGGAGCGAAAGGACTGCAAAGTCCGCGCGCTTCATGGCGCGCAGGTCATTAATCCCGTCACCGACCATTACCACAGTGTCAAACTGGCGTCGCAATTCATCTACGACCTGCTCTTTTATGGCGGGTGTCGCAAGGCCATAGACATTATCCTGCGGGACGCCAAGATAATCGGCCATCTTCAGGAGTTTATTTGTCCGGTCGCCGGAGGCAATATAGGTTGCAACACCCATCTTCTGGAGGTCGCGTATGGTCGAACGCGCCCCGGTAAACGGCCTGCCGCCGGAGGTTACCACAAATTCAATTCCACCGACATCCCTGTTTACGACAACACCTGAGTTGAGGGCGACAATCGACTCCTTCTTACATGATTCCCAGACTTTTCTGATGCATATCTGCAGGTCGCCGACGGTCGCCCGGCGGTCATTGTGCAGGAGGTCCTGGATTTCCTGTGCAGTGACCGCTTTGCAGGCACAGGCAATGCCAAAGCCGGTCATGTGTTCGCGTAGGAAATCGGAGAGGAGTTTTTCGGGTTCTTCCCTGATAATCTCCATGGAATGCAGATAAAGGACGACCAGAGCCCGTTCCTCACATGAAAAGGTGAGGGTAATCGTCTCCACTCCTTCCTCGACTGTGCCATGGGTGACGTCCTTGGTAACCCTGAACGTCCGGAGCAGTGTTCCTGCACTGTCAAAAACAACGGCGATGCTCAAAATATCGTCTCCGGGGCAGATCGTATATAGAGCCTTGTTGTCTATTGTAATGAAATACTATGGTACTTGAAGAAACGGCCAGGCGAATCAGAACGATGGAGATCCGTGGTGCCGGACGGATAGCCCGAACGGCCGCTGAAGCACTGCGTGATCATGGGACGGCACTCCAGTGCACAAATCTGGACGAATTCCGGCAGGAGATGCACCGCGCGGCAACAGTGCTGACAAACACCCGTCCGACTGCGGTTTCCCTGCCGAATGCTGTACGGTTTGTCATCAGCCGGATCGATGCGTCGGATTCGCTGGACGAGGCACAGGCAGCACTTATGGAGAGTGCCAATGATTTCATTGCGCGTTCGCACCGGGCCGTGGAGATGATTGCTGAGTTCGGTTCGCGGGCCATACCCGAGGACTCTGTCATTATGACGCACTGCAATTCGGAAGTTGCCGTCGCGACTGCTATAAAGGCCTGGGAGAAGGGACGGGTGAGAGAGGCCTTTGCAACCGAGGTCAGGCCACGTAACCAGGGATATATCACCGCGCAGGCTCTCAGCGATGCCGGAATTCCAACGAACTTTATCGTAGATTCTGCAGCGCGGTATTTCATGCGGGATATTGATGTGGTCATTACCGGTGCAGATGCCGTTACGGCAGGCGGGGCGGTTGTCAATAAAATCGGCACCTCTCAGATTGCTCTTGCAGCGCATGAAGCACGAGTCCCGTTTCTCGTAACCACCGAGACCTATAAATTTGCCCCGGCAACCCTTCTTGGCGAACGGATCCCTATTGAGGAGCGCCCCCCGGGGGAGGTTATGAATGACGAAGTTGCCGGGCATATGCCGAATGTCCGGGTGAGAAATCCTGCGTTCGATGTAACCCCCCCGAACTATATCGACATGATCGTCACCGAGGCCGGTGCAATACCTCCGGGGATGGCCTATGTGATTATCCGTGAGTATCTTGGATGGAACCGCGATGAATGGCAAAAGGATTTTTTGATTGATCACCAAGAGTGAACCATGCCAGATGTCAAAGCGATCTATTACTTCCGTCCTGATACCCATACCACGCCTGCGGAAGCGGCTCGGGCAATCGCTGAGGAGGAAACGACCGGAACATGGACCCGGCTTACGACCCGACAGGACTATATCCGGGCGCTGGACGGAGAAGTCCTTGAGGTAGAGGCTTCAGGTTCCGGGTATGTGACAACAATACGATATCCTGCAGAGATATTTGAGCCTGGAAACGTCCCGCAATATCTCTCGGTTGTCGCGGGCAATCTCTTCGGTCTGGGACGGCTGGATGCGGTGCGTCTTCTGGATGTGGAGTTCCCCGAGACCCTGACGGACTTCCGGGGCCCGAATTTTGGCATTGAAGGTGTGCGGCACCTCATCGGCAGCCGTGACCGGCCTCATGTGGGGACAATCATCAAACCAAAGGTTGGGCTCTCTCCCGACGACACTGCTCTGGTAGCCTACCAGGCCGCATCGGGCGGTGTTGACTTCATCAAGGACGATGAGACCCTGACCGACCAGGCCTTCTGTCCCATGGAGGAGCGTGTCGAGGCGGTGATGGGGCGTCTGGAGGAAGCACGGGATGAAACCGGGCGGATGGTCCTGTATGCGGTAAATGTTTCAGACCGGGCGGACAGGATCGTCGAGCGGGCAGAACGGGCGATAGAACGGGGAGCAAACACAATTATGGTAGATGTAATTACCTGCGGTTTTTCTGCCCTCCAGGCACTTTCTGAGGCACCGTCGATATCGGTGCCTATCCATGTTCACCGGACCATGCACGGAGCAATGACACGGAACCCTGAACATGGAATCGCGATGCGTCCGATTGCCCGCCTGGTGAGAATGATGGGGGGTGACCAGTTGCATACCGGAACTGTTTCAGGGAAAATGGGCCATAATACCGAGGAACTCCTTGGCGATAACGCCGTTCTCACGCAACCCTACTTCGGTTTCAGGGAGGTATTTCCGGTTGCAAGCGGCGGTCTTCATCCGGGGAAGGTGCATGCAGAACTTGCAACACTCGGAACGGATATTGTTCTCCAGGCCGGCGGCGGGATTCATGGGCACCCTGAAGGAACGGCGGCGGGGGCGCGTGCGATGCGGCAGGCTGTTGATGCGTTCCTTGAAGGGGTTTCTGCCGAGGAGTATGCGGAGGATCATGTTGAATTGCGGCACGCGATCTCACTCTGGGGTGCACAGTAACACACCGCCGAAAGGGAAAGAACCCCTTTTTTACCACGGCCGACATAAGTCGTATAGATGTATTACTCCCTTTGCCCAACTTGCGGGATTCTCCCGCCGCAGGTTCAGATGGGCCGGGATTGTGGGAGGATGCCTGAGAGGAGGCTGAATATGGAAATTCCATTTGTTAAATTACAAGGGAACGGCAATGATTTCATACT
>JBFFLM010000006.1:0-14067 GCA_041554835.1 Methanogenium sp. | reverse complement strand
TGGGTCTACCCTCTATGTCGGCCTTGGCGTCCCCATTCCAGTACTTGATGAAGATATCATACGCAGGACGGCCGTCAGGGATGAAGACATCATGACAGGCATTGCCGATTATGGTGTCCAGGGCCGGGATCGTCCGGTGATCCGGGAGGTCAGTTATGCCGAACTCAAGAGCGGCATGATCGATATCGGCGGAGAGGAGGTGAAAACATCCTCCCTCTCTTCCTTCAGGAAGGCAAAAGAGGTTGCCGGTGAACTGAAATTGCGCATAGAGAATGGACAGATGGAACTCGCGCTCCCTACCCGGCGCATACATTCCGACGTCATTGCCCGTCCGATGCGGGATACCGTGCACACCCCCCGGGTCCGTGAGATCATGAATGCGAATGTCGTCACCATCTACGAGGACGAAGAGATCGGCACGGCAGCCAAACGGCTTCTGCGGGGCGAGACTAACCACCTTCCTGTTCTCAACAGGGAGGGGAAACTGGTCGGTATTGTCACGACCTTTGATGTCTCAAAAGCGGTTGCAACGACGGATAAGGCTAAGGTGGTCCTCGATATCATGACAAAGAAGGTGGTCTCTACCTCACCCGGAGAAGCAGTGGATATCGCTGCTCGCAAGCTCGAAAAGCACAATATCAGTGCCCTGCCGGTGGTTGACGACCACGGCAAACTGGCGGGAATGCTCTCCGCAATAGATCTGGGGAAACTGTTTGAGAAGAGGTGGAAGGCATGAAACTGCTCGTCACATTCTCGCGTAAAGGGGGCAAACAGCCCCTCATCGCCCATACGGTCATGAAGACAGGAGTCCTGATCAATGTCGAACGCGCCTATATCGAATCCATGGAGGGCGAGGTCCTCATCGACGTCCCGGATAAGGATGCAACACTCGTCTCCGACACGATGAAAGAGGCCGGGGCACGGGTGAAGATTATGGAAGACTCCGTCATCCGCGACGAATCCGAATGTGTCGACTGCGGAGCATGCATCAGCGTCTGTCCCCAGGATGTGCTCTCGTTCGACGAGGAATGGAGACTGAGCATTGACGGGAAAAAATGCATTCTCTGCGGTAAATGCGTCATCGCCTGCCCACATAATGCTCTTTCCCTCCTCCAATGATTCGCGAGCATTTCCAGTACCGGACAACGATTGCCACCATCCTTGCCGAAAGAAAGGAACATATCGAAGCGGCAAAGGATGCGATGATTGCCGCACGGACAGAACTTGAAGCAGTCATCGCAACCGACCATTTTTTCGGAGTGACCTATGAACCCTATCCTGCACCGCCGGGTTCATTGGTCGCGCGCCGCATGGCACATGCGGCAGAGAGCGCGGGCGTCGGTCCGATGGCCGCTGTTGCCGGGACCATTGCCTGGGCAGGAGTGGAGGCGATGGTGGAGACAGGAGCAGAGTTCGCAATTGTAGATAACGGAGGGGATATCGCAGTCATCGCCGACCGACCGGTCAGAATCGGGCTGTATGCAGGCACATCCCCCCTTTCCGGAAAACTTGCATTCCTTCTCCCGCCCCAGGAGAGAATCCTCGGGATCTGTACTTCATCTGCGACCGTCGGCCCGTCGGTTTCTTTCGGAACAGCAGATGCCGTAACGGTCTTTGCACGTGATGTCTCGGTTGCGGATGCCTGGGCAACATCTCTCTGCAATGTTACCGGCAACGGCACCGACAATATCTTCTCTGGCCTCAATCCGGATATGGTTCAGGGCGTGTTCATTGTTCAAGGAGAAAAGTCCTATCGCTGGGGGGAGCTTCCGAAGATTGCTGCAACAGACGTTGATCTCTCGCTTATCACGGCCGGGTGCTAGGAGAACCGTTTATGCCTGCTCATCCGCCCACTGCACCGCGTCATGATAGGCCCGGGGACCGGCAAACCTTTTCAGAATCTCCTGACCATCGGTGACCAGCATCTCCGGCACCAGGCCCTCTACGATAAAGATCAACTCCAGAAGGTCGCGCTCCTCAGCAAGGACCCCTTTTCGTACCGCACTGGCAGGAAGGAGACTAAGCCGTTCATCGATGAGGATATCCGGCTCTTCCCTGAAATAGTAGTAAAATATCTGATAGGCGTTCAAAAAATCCGAGAATATCAGTTCTTCCCTAACCTCAGGATCGAGGTCGTCCAGAATATCTGCCAGTGCAGGCAGTTCATCATCGGCAATCTCGAGAATTTTGTCGGCCAGTTGTGCCAATTCATAATAATCCATCATACGAGGCACTCCTCCGGGTGTACTGGTGTACCAGGACGCTTCACTCCTTTTGTGTAGTACGGCGCAGGTAAAAAACTATATCCTGCTTTCAGCGCAAAATGATCAGCGTGCGCGAAGAGGAAACAGACTGGGCTCTCTACCATATTATACAGGCAACGCCGGCCATAACCCAGGAACATCTGGTCAGGGTTTCGGGACTGCCCGAGGAGATCGTTGCGGCCTCGTTGGAACGGATGGAAAAGGGCCACCTCCTTCGGAGAACTGCGGAGGGCATATCCCTGTTATCGCTGCAGCAGATGCTCTTCTCCTGCAGAATGGCCAATACAATGAAAAATACTTCTTTTGTCATGGAAGACGGCGTAATCAAGGTCAAAAATAACGGAGATCCTTCCGATGCCTGAAGAGGTCGCCGTACTGCGCCTGGGTCACCGGCCCGAGCGGGACCAGAGAGTTACCACTCATGTAGGCCTTACCGCTCGGGCCCTCGGGTGCAAAGGGATGTATCTTGCGGCAAATGATCCCGGGGTCAAAAAATCCATTGAGGATGTGGCAGGAAGGTGGGGCGGTGACTTCTTTGTTGAGAACGACGTCTCATGGCGCAGGTGCATCCACGACTGGAAAGATAATGGCGGCATTGTTGTCCACCTGACCATGTATGGCCTGCGCATGACGGATGTGGAGGCTGACATCAGGGCCGCCGGCAAGGTCCTTATCGTCGTTGGTGCAGAAAAAGTTCCTGCGGATATCTACGCGCTGTCGGATTACAATATCTCGGTTACAACCCAGCCCCATTCGGAGATATCAAGCCTTGCCCTTATTCTTGACCACATATTCGAGGGCGCAGAACTCAATCGCGAATACCCGGATGCGCAGATGAAGATCATACCCACCGCATGCGGCAAGAGGTTTGAGGATTGAAAGGAACAGTCCTCATCGCCGGATTTGCAACCCGTCATGTTGTCCAGTCGGCATGGCGAGCAGGATATGAAATCTATGCCATCGACCATTTCTGCGACCAGGACCTGACATGGTATGCAAAAGAATGGTCATTATTTGAAGAACTGGACGAAATTTCCGCTCTTATTGAGGACTACTGCAAAAAATACACCATCGATGTGATCATCACCACTTCGGGAGCGGAGACCATTGCAGAAGACCCCCGGTTCTGTGGAACACCCCCCCAGATCGCAGCACGGTTTCTCGACAAATCACGGATACAGGATTTTTTCCTCGAATCGGGCATTCCCGTACCGGAAATACTGGCGGCAGGGACATACCCTGCGTTCATCAAGCCGGTGAGTGGTGCAGGAGGGTGGAGAAACAGCCTGGTGCAAAACGAGGCCGAGGAACGGGCCTGGCGGGAACTCTGGCCGGATGACCCATATATCAGACAGAAACCCTTGGAAGGAACGCCTTGCAGCGTATCGTGCGTATCCAATGGAACAGTCGCACGCGCGGTTGCGGTGAACGAACAGTTCATGCGTGGAGGAACCGGAGAGCGTGCCTTCGGGTTTGCAGGTGCGATCAGCCCCTTCGAAACGGAGCAGAAGACCCGCCTCGCCGATCTCGCAGAACAGGTTGTCGCAGCCAGCGGATGCATCGGGTCCGTGGGGGTGGATTTTATCGTCTCGGATGAGATCCATGCCATCGAAATAAACCCGAGATTCCAGGCCACCCTCGACCTGGTTGAAGAGTCCCTCGACACAAGCATCTTCGACCTGCACCTCAAGGCGTGCAGGGGGAGAGTTCCTTCGGTGCGCCCATCCCCGGTTCGCTTCGTTGCACGAAAAATCCTCTTTGCCGACCACGACCTGACCGTCAAAGACGATCTGAAACGGCTGGCACCTGCGGTAGCCGATATTCCATGGAAAGGTACGGAGATCGAAGAAGGAAGTGCGGTGATCAGCATCTATGGCAGAGGCACCTCTCGGGATGAGGCGCTCACCCTGTTGGATAAGTCTATTACAGAAGTACGTGAATATATGAGCAGATGGTAACGGCGGAAGAGGCAATACAAAACGAGGCGGTTCGTGCATATCTCATGCGCATGATTGGCGAAGCGGGCCTCAAGCTGGTCGAGGACTTCGGATTCGACATTGAAAAGACGGATGAG
Source organism: Methanogenium sp. (assembly GCA_041554835.1). Lineage (GTDB taxonomy): Archaea > Halobacteriota > Methanomicrobia > Methanomicrobiales > Methanomicrobiaceae > Methanovulcanius. The sequence goes on along the minus strand of JBFFLM010000006.1, from coordinate 9,729 downwards.
GAACTTGCCGAGGAGACAGGGATCAATCTCAACACGGTGCGAAATACCCTCTATACGCTGTATGGGAAACGTCTTGCTGAATATCGGAGGGAGAAAAACCAGGAAACCGGCTGGCTCACCTACAAGTGGAAACTCAGGCTGGATCGCATTGATGATGCAATCACCGAAGATATGGAAGATGTGCTGGAAAAACTGCAGGCCCGGGAGCGGTATGAAGATGAGAACGACTTTTATATCTGCAAGAACTGCGGGATTGTCTATACCTTCGATGAGGCAATTCTGCGGGAGTTTACCTGTTCCTGTGAAACCTCCATGGACCACTTCGATAATGAACTGATCCTGCTGGCACTGAAACGGCGCGTTGAACAGATGAAGGCTTCGCTGGGAAAGGCGTGAATATCCCGGAATCTTCAGTCACCCCAATCTCTTTTCTTTGCATCGCCGGATGTAGTGATGATGTCATACGCCACTGCATGGCAGTCCGTAATCTCGCCCTTCGCTTCTGCGCAATATCGGGTGCAGACGGACAACTGGTGGAATGGGGCGCAATTCTGCACGACATCGGGCGCGCGCGCACCCATGGCCTCGACCATGGACAAGTCGGTGCGAAGATGTGCAGGGAGATGGGCATCCCCGAGGATATCGCACGGATTGTCGAATGCCATATCGGAGCAGGACTTACAGCGGAGGAATGCCGCGAAGAAGGATTGCAGGAGATCGACTGTATCCCCTCCACCCTGGAAGAGAAGATTGTGGCGCATGCCGACAATCTCATTCGCGGAACAGACGAGATCTCCCTCGAGGAACGACTCCGTTATTCCAAAGACCTTCCTGAAATGATCAAAAAAAGAATGGCTGTCCTCGCAGAGGATATTGAGCGCTACAGGTCCCGATAATCAGAGAATCAGTTTTCGCACCTGGTCGAGATCACGCAGTTCCTTGTAGACCTCAGAGGGCAGCGGATCTTCCACAATAATCACCAGTTTAGGGACCTCCGAGAGATGGGGATCGGTTACAAATATCTGCCGTATGGAAATATCATGACTGGTGAGCACCGCCACTGCGGCACCGACTATTCCCTTTTGCCCGGCATCTTTCGGCAAAACCGTAATGACCGTCAGGCCCAGTGATTCCGCAACTTTTGATAGGTCGGGCGTCGCCTGCATATTCAGGAATATATCCCTGAATCTTGCCATAGAAAGGATACGCTTGACCGTTGCGTCTACCACCCTCCGATCTGTTCCGATTGCCTTGGACAGATGGGTTGCGGGAATCTCAATGCCATTTACAGTGACCCTCCCCCGTTCATTGACACCCAATCCATTTTCAAGGAGATAACGGACCACCTGCGACTGGGAAGGAGAATCGCTGAACTGCTCGAGAATTGTTGCCCACATCGAAGAAAGGTATACGCTCAAGACCATAAAAATACATCAGATACAGTCGCTGCCGGCAGCCGCAGGTCAGATATATGAGCGTTTTGGGTTGAGAACACACCCAAATGAAAACTTATTTCTCTGCCAAGCACATTGTATATAGGGTAACAGGACGGCACAAGCGGTTTTCCCGGATGTCCGTTCACCGACACAGAATGAACAGCATTTTTGTGTGCGGGGGTTGCCGAGCCAGGTCAAAGGCGCTAGGTTGAGGGCCTAGTCTCGTAGGAGTCCGAGCGTTCGAATCGCTCCCCCCGCATTTTATCATTTTTTTACGATACCCGCAGGTCTTATGTGTAGCACCTGCGTCCCCATAGGGACGGAATGACTGGATTGGTTATCCCTCCTTTCCACACTTCGGATACCCCGACGCTCGTTCAGGACAGCGATGAATGGTGCAAGGTCAGGTTCTCGTCTTCCTCATACACCTGCAGGGTAAATCGTATCGCAAGACCTTCTTCCGGTTTTCCGTTGATACGGTCCTCAGGACGGATTTTACCGCCATAACGGCGGACAAGAAGGCGGGTAATATGCAGGCCGAGTCCACGCCCACCCGATTCGTTCAGGTTTTCCTGGAAATACGAGAATATCCGCGACTTCTTTTCATCGGGAATCCCCGGCCCGTCATCCTCAATGGAGATGGTAATTTCATGATCCGACTCCTCCCCGGAGATCCAGATCCTCACACCCGGACCACCATATTTAATGCTGTTTCTGATGAGATTTGCAAACACATCAGAGAGGAGACTGTCAGCCCAGACATAGCAGCCGGTCTTCCTGAAACTGATATCCGCATCCGGATACTGAGAAATTTCCGCCCCGATAAGTGCATCAAGATGAATGGGGGTCATCTCGCCCGGAACTTCGGTTATGCGCCGGATGGTGGTCACGTTATTGAGGATATCGGTAATGTGGTGCGTATGCCAGAGGACTTTGTCAGCATACTGCACCCCTTCCGGGTGATAGATCTCCCGGAGATGGCGGGAGTACCCCAATATTGCTGCGTTGGCATTTTTAATATCGTGAAGCATGATTTCGAGATAGAGACTTGCATCATTATAGGCATCCTCCAGCCGTTCCTGAAGCATTGCCCTGAGAACGGAACCCCCTATTTCACGACCGATCAGCTCAAGAGTCTCTTTTTCAGAGGGGGCAAAGGACCATCTGTCCCTCCGGCCGACATAGAGGCCGCCGACGACCACCGAATCGGCTATGAGCGGGATACCGGCATAGCAGAGAGCATCGATGTCCTCCAGGATTTTGGTGTCAATCGGCCCAGGAGAACGCCCGCGGAGATTCTCGACATAATGCGGCTGCGTCGCAAAAAATACGAGATTGTAGGGAAAATCCCGGGTGTTCTGCCGTCCATGCCGCTCGATGAAGGGCTGTGGCACTCCCAGCGGTGCTATGAGCCGGGCATATTTTGCCTCAGGGTTTCGCAGATATACCCACCCAAAATCAAACTGCATACTGCTGACCACACGCTCAATCATCTCCTCAAGCATGCCTTCAAGGGTATCGACGGAATTTGCTGCCCTAACCAGTTCGTTAATGGTCTGAAGCTGTTTATTGCGGGTAGAGATATCTTCCTGGGCGCGCTTCTGCCGGCTAATATCCCGGATAATCAGCTCTGTGCCCTTTTTCCCCCCAAATGAAACAGGAACGGACAGGATTTCCACATGTTTTTCTTTGCCGTCGGAGGTGGTGAGAATGTCCTCAATACTTTTTGCAGATGCCGAAGGTTTGGAACCTGCCTTTGTACAATCTTCAATAAGAGAGAGGAAATCATGATCCTGCAGATCAAGGAAAAGTGAAGCACCCACCCCTTGTTTCGGATCCGAACTCATCATCAGACCGGCTGCAGCATTCATATAGGTTATGTCATCGTCCTGAATGACAATCACGGCGTCGGGAAGGCTGTCAAGATATCGTTGGTAGCCTTCCTCTCCTCCGGGCAGGGAATGAATGTTCGCTCCTTTTATACCGGATAGTTTCATCGCAGCGATGAGCGTTTCCTCGCGCTCCGGCATGTAGGTTACCTGCAGGAGGTATTCGGGATAACTGCCATCCAAATCCACCATCCGTGCAACATACTGGTCGGGAACGACCGAATTATTTTCCCTGCGCCGTGTATGATACTGGAGTACCTGGATCAGGTCATCCTCATGCAGGATGTCGGAGATGTGTGCATACGAATCTGAAGCATCGCCCTTCAGCCCGAATGAATCCATGCCTGCTCGGTTGACATACTGAATCAGGCCTTCATTGTCGATGATAAACAGAGGAGTCCCTGTCAATGAAGCGATGGCGTCCGGAACCATGCCTCCGGCAGGAATGGAGAAGAACGAATTTTCGCCCTCTTCTCTTTTTTCCTTTTCTCCAGCCATTTCAGATTCAACGCCTGCTATGGACTCCGGAAAGGGCCCATAATGAAGAATTGTGAACGGAAGCATTTGAAGCTATCCTTTCATGAATCTTCATCCTTTCACCGTGAAAGCACTAATTGATGTAAAGTATTGTCGCATTTATCAGAGCAGCAAATGAAACCCATGCAATGTAGGGCACCAGAAGGTAGGCGGCAGTCTTCTCGACGGCGTAAAAATACCATATTGAAGCAGCTATTGCGCACCAGAGGGTAAGAATCACCATAAGTCCGGCAATAGGACTCTGCAGACCGAAGAAGGCAAAGGACCATGCAATGTTCAGTACCAGCTGAACACCGAATACCGCTGCGGCCATCCTGACGCCTTTTTCTTCGAACCCCTTCCTGATAATAAGGTACAGGGCGATTCCCATCAGGATGAAAAGTGTGGTCCAGACAATGGGAAATGCAATTGGCGGAGGTACAAACCACGGCTTTACCAGCTCTTCTGCGTACCATGACCCCGGACCCGTCTCGGTAACAAGAGATCCCAAAAAACCTGCGGCGTTCGTACAGAGGATGCATCCTGCAAGGAGAAGCAGAGAACGGGGTGATTCCACAAATCTTGCCATATACTGTCAGATGCCATGCACAGAGATAATAATTCCCCCGTTTGTCTCCACGCATGCCATTATGCGTTCGTACGCTCATAGAGTACGCGAGACAGAGGCCCTGATATGAGCAGCAGGAACGATACCCCACAGCCACTCCCCCCATGCATGCTCTTCGACATGGACAATACGCTGTACGACTTTTTCCATGCCAAAAATGAGGCATGTACGAGAGTTACCGAGCTTGCAGGGGTAGGTGAAGGTGCAGAACTGTTCAGGTATTTTCTGAACGGAACACACGGGTTTGAACATCACCATAATATCCGCGATTACCTGCGGGACCGCGATGTCTTTACAGAGAAACTCTACCTCGAGGCATGCACCGTCTACGACGAGGAGAAGGTCGCATCCCTGCGGCTGTATCCCGGGGTGAAAGAGACTATCCGGACGCTCCACTCAAAGGGGGTAAAGCTTGCCATCGTAACCGATGCGGAGAGTCCCCAGGCCGAGACACGGATGCGGGCAATAGGCCTTCGGCAGTATTTCGATACAGTGGTCACCCCCGACATATCGGGAAAGAGAAAACCAAATCCAGATACGTTCCTCAAAGCACTTGAAAATCTCGGCGAGACGCCGGATGTCAGCTGGGTCGTCGGGGACAGTCCGAAACGAGAGATTGAACCTGGCAACGCACTTGGCATGAAAACCATCTATGCACGGTACGGCGACTGGATTGGCATCCCATATCCGCAAATCGTCCCTTACTATACCATACAGTCATTTGTCGAGATCAAAACGATCTTCGGCCTCGAGTGATCAGAAGAGGGGGGAGGGGCCATTTCCCCCTTCAAACGGAAGAGAAGTTCCTTTTATCAGGACCTGCTGCCCTGAAGACCGTATTTTTTCGAGGATGACTGCACATCCCTTTGATGTCATTGCATACACAGGAACCGCCGTCCCCCCCTGGATATGCGCCCGTGGCCCCGCAATATTCCTTATGCTTCCCGATGCACAGGGGAAAATAAGATCACAGGTATCAGCTAACACCTGTCCCTCCTCTTCCCCCATGCCGGTGGTGTGGACAGCTGTTATCAGGACTTCTGGAAAGGCACTTCGCAGTGCATGTGCCTCAGCTGCGCTTGCCGTTGTCACGGCAACATGACGATACCCCTTTGCATACGCCGCCCGGACACCGGCAGCCATATCAATTGCTCCGGTCCCCGGGGTGACCACATGGCCCCCGTGCGCTTCAATCCGGGAAATGACCTCGGGTAGTGGAGTGGTTGCAACCAGACCGGACATCTTCCCCCCGATGCCCTGGATCATCCGGGGAACGGGTGTGATTACCGTCCCTGCCCCGTCACAGGCAAGGACGGCACAATCAATTATTCCGCCTCTTATCGCAGCACTGAGAAGTTCCGATGCGCCAAAGAGCACGAAATCATCGTCACACAGCACCTCACGCTCTCGTGTACACATTCCGAATGCCTCTATGCGGCCTTCGATATTGGCCCTGATCTCATCTTCTGAAAAAGATGTAACAGGCCTCGCAAAGCGTGCCGCCAGGGGACAGGAGGTAAGAACACCGTGTTCAACAGATACGACCTGCCCATCCCGGATTACCACACGGGCCTTCCCTGCCGCTTCAATGATATGCTGACCATCTGATCCCATCGTTATATTCAATATCGTCATTTCACATAATAATAAAAGACAATCGGGCACTTTTCCCGGGAATGACACATGAATTATTTTTTCCATAGCGCACAGGGCAGATACCCAGAGATCGATGTTGCACGGGGCATTGCCATCCTGATGATGGTCACTTTCCACGTGCTCTATGACCTGAACTATTTCGGAATAATGGACATTGAAGTGTCCTCGGGCTTCTGGCGCATCTTTGCCATATCCTGTGCATCACTCTTCGTTTTTCTGGTGGGTCTTTCGCTATCAATCTCAAAAGACCGTGCGATGGCACACGGCATAACCGGACGGGACCTATGGAAAAAGTATCTGATGCGGGGAGGGATTCTCCTTCTCATAGGGGCGGGCATTACCGTCATCACCTACATCGCCATCGGAGACGGATTCATCCTCTTCGGCATTCTCCATCTCATCGGAACATCGATTCTTATTGCCCCTCTCTTTTTCAGGTTCGGGAAGGGCAATATCTACCTTGGATGTTCGCTATTCATCTTCTCGATCCTGCTCGCGGGCATCAGCGGACCCGTCTGGCTTGCCTGGCTCGGATTTCACCCTGCATCGTTTTATTCCATCGACTATGAACCGCTTATTCCGTGGTTCGGTCTCGTCCTCCTCGGACTTGGTGCAGGTGCAGTCCTCTACCCGGGAGGTAAACCCCTCCTCTCCCGGGACATACGGACCGGCCCCATTACCGGTTTTCTGGCACTTGCCGGCAGATATTCCCTACTGATATATCTGGTGCATCAGCCGGTGATCATCGGCCTTCTCATGGCAACCGGTATGATCGACCTATCCGTGATATTCTAGGAATCCACTCTTCCCCGCTCCCTGGTCTGAACAAACAGGGAGACATCACAGAATGTGTTTCCGTCAAAAAGACCCCGGTCCGTAATCCTCAGTTCTGGAATTACAGTAAGGGAGAGAAATGACAGATACATGAACGGGTGTTCGATTGAGCCCATGGAACGGGTACGAGCTTCAAGGACAGATAACCTGGATGCCACCTCTTCATACGGAAGGGTGGACATAAGCCCGCCACTCTCCAGGGGCAGAAGTATTACATCGTCTCCCACAGCGGCAGACATCCCCCCGTTCGCCCCTGCCACCGCATCAATGGCTGCCAGTAGTGAATCGTCGTCGGCACCTGCAGCAACAATGTTGTGGGAATCATGGGCAACACTCGATGCAATCGCACCCCTCTTCAGACCCAGTCCGTGGACAATGCCGACACCGCAGCCTACACCGCGATACCGGTCACAAACGACGACTTTCAGGAGGTCCCGGGAACTGTCGGGAATGAGATCCCCTTCAACATCCTCAATGCTTGCACGGGTGAGAATCTGCCCCTCGATAATGTCGATGATTCGTGCAGGACCCGAACCGTGAATGGCAATATCCGCGCTGTCCGGGAGGGAACACCGGAATGATTTTTCGAGGGGAGGACGCCGGCAATATCCGGGATCTTTCCAGCAGACCCCCCGTTTGTAGGTGGAAATGACCCGGAACCCATCGGTATCATCGATGATGCAGAAATCCGCAAGCCTGCCGGGAGCAAGAGCGCCCCGGTCGTCGAGCCGGAACCGTTCAGCTGCGGAGAGAGTTGCCATCCGGTATGCGAGTTCGGGTTCGGCCCCCCCTTCAATCGCTTTACGGATGCAGTCATCGATGTGACCTTCAGAAACCAGCATGTCCACATGCCGGTCATCCGTTGCAAACATCACCCTTGAGACTCTGCAGGCGCGCACGAGGGGCAACAGGGATTGGAGGTTTCGCTCGGTCGAACCTTCACGAATCATTAGGTACATCCCACGACGGATTTTTTCCAGGGCTTCATCCACAGTGGTACATTCGTGATCGCTCTGAATCCCGGAGAGGACATAGGCACAAAGGCCGGGACCGGAGAGGTGCGGACAATGCCCGTCCACCAGCGTGCACAGGTCCAGTTTTTTCCATACCTCATCATCACCGGAGAGAACGCCGGGCACGTTCATCATCTCTGCAAGACCCACTATACCCTCCTCTCCGATAAAAGGGGCAAGGTCGGCGGCACCCAGGTCTGCTCCCGCTGTCTCCAGAGGAGTGGCAGGCACGCAGGAAGGAAGCATATACAGGATATCGAGAGGTGTATGCAGGCGTTCCTGCAGCATGTACCTGAGGCCTTCTGTCCCGGCAACATTGGCAATCTCATGCGGGTCGGCGATAACCGTCGTCGTTCCCCGCGGAAGAACCACCCTTCCGTATTCAACCGGAGTTAAAAGGGAACTTTCGATATGAACATGCCCGTCAATGAGCCCGGGCATAATTTTCTTTCCCCTGAGACTGACGGTCGAGGCGGCAGAATAATCACCAAATCCTGCTATATATCCGTTCTTGACAACAAAGGAGACGTCCTCCTCCCATTCGCAGGAAAATGGATTAAAAAGAGTCGCCTCGGTAAAAAAGATGTCACCCGCCTCTTTTCCAAGAGCGGTCTGGAGGAGTGATCGCATTATCAGACCTCAATATCCCTGATGACACTTGAAATTCGTTCACCATCTTTTGTGATATAGATATGCAGACGATAGTTGCCGGGTTCGAGCTCCACGGGGAATATGACGGTATTGACACCCGGCTCAAGTGTTACCGGCTGGACGATTTTCTCCATCTCCACCTGCCGGTAGCCGGAGAGGTTATAGATCGTTACCTGCATGGCTTTATCCGTCGTCTCTCCGTTGTATGATACCTGAACCGTTATTCCATCCCCGTCATATGTCGCATCATGAATCGAATACGTCAGGCACCCCGCGCAGAGAGCGATGGCGAGAATTGCAATGAAGATTCCGTATACCGCGAAAGTACGGGACATGAAAAGTATGTAAAACGAGGATAATGTTATAGTATTTGTTTTGCATCAGCGCGAGGTCATGCTAAAAGTATTCCTCAACAAATCCCTGAAGCGATTCAAAGGTGTTTTCGCCTGTCAGGGCCGATATCGTTGATGAATACGTTGCCGAGGAGATCTCCAGGAATGTGCGGGGGTCCGATGACGGCGCATCACATTTGTTGAGAAATACCGCATACGGAAGATTCTGGCCGGCGAGTGCCGCACAGAGGGAACGGGTCATATCATCAAGGTCACGGGTGGTGTCCACAATAACAATTGCTCCGTGCATGCCCCTGGAAAGAATCTCCCTTACAAATTCAAACCGTTCCTGTCCGGGGGTGCCGAAGAGGTATACTTTTTTTCCCCCTACCTGTGCTCTTCCGAAGTCAAGGGCAACGGTGGTGGGAACGTCTGGAGTACGGGTGTCGACATTGCGTGCCTGAGGATCAATCGAGCGGATGAATGATGATTTCCCGGCATTATACGCCCCAAATATGACAATTTTGATCTTCTCTGACCCCATCTCTACGAGGTTTTGTCGGGTGAAGATATATAATTTCCAATATTTTTTTTTAAAAAAACGGCAATCCGGCTCAATCCAAAGGATTTTAGTTCAGAGGAATGCTTAAAATTTATATAACCAATTCGGGAGATACAGGGGCGATCATGCCGGTCATCACATTCGCGCATCACAAGGGGGGGACAGGGAAAACCACCGCCTGTCTGAATATTGGCGGTTTTCTGAAGAAAGCC
>JBFFLM010000005.1:0-15995 GCA_041554835.1 Methanogenium sp. | reverse complement strand
TCGCTGATCTGGATGCCGATACGCTGCCCTGTTACGAGGTTGCCCGTCACCACGGTCCGGTCCGCGTCATAGATGCAGATGCCGACGCTGGTGCCGGGCTAGGAGGGCGCGATTGTGGTGCGGGTGATGATGTTTCTGTCCGAATGCACGAAGATGCCGCAGGGGACGGTTCCGGTGATGACCAGCCCTTCAATGGTGGTCCCCCCGCCCTCCAGTATGACGGCGGCCTCGGCCTCCGTTGCGACGATCACGGGGAGCCCTCCCCCGGTATCGATGCCCGTGATCGTCACCGGGACGCTGATCGTGAGGGATTCGTCATAGGTGCCGCTTGCCACGGTGATCGTGTCCCCCGGCGCGGCATCCGCAAGTGCCCCTCCGATGGTGGCATAGCCGCCCTCCCCGACCTGCAGGGATGTGGCGCTCCCGGTGATGCAGCACGCTCCTGCGATGAGCAGGAGGACGGCAACGAGCAGCCATACGGGGCGTGCCCTCCCCTCTTCCCGGTTCCCCCTGTACAGACCATCGGTCCTTCGGTTGTTCATGGATATCTGATCTCTCTATTCCTCAGGGGCGTCCTGCTCCTCGGCCACGGTGAAGAGGAACCGGACCCCGCGGGGACCGCGGGCGAGGTCGATGATATCGCCAGCCATCAGCCGCACCTCTCTGTTCGCATCGCACGGGTTCTCGTTCAGGTAGGTGCCGCCGGTGCTTCCCCGGTCGGTGAGATACCATCCCCCCTCCCGCCGGCGGATTTCGGCGTGCGGGCGGGATAGGCGGGTGACGAGGTCGAATTCGCGGGAGACGACGATGGCGGCATCGCCGGTGAGCACTCCCGGCGGGGCGTACTGCACGGCGGAGAGAGCGTTCTTTGCCGGAAGCGGTCCCAGGCGTTTCTCCTCGCGCCCGATGCGGGTGACCTCTTCGGCAAGGGGGAAGGTCTGCCCGTCTGCGGGTCCGCCGAGGACGAAGAGGACCGGGGTCTCCCCCGCATACTCGCGGGAGACCATCCGGCGGGCCTCCTCGACCTGTTCGGCAAGTTCGCTCCCCTCGATATGGACGTCCAGGTTGGAGAAGAACCCGAGGTTGCGGATGATCTCCTCGATGCCGCCGGGCCGGGTGGTGTATTTCCAGACGGGAAGCGACCCGCGGGAGGTGGCCCGCCCGAACCCCGCCTCCTTGGTGATGATGCCTGCGTTGAGCATCTTCTCCAGGTGCTTCTTGGTGTTCACATAGGAGGTGCCGATCTCGGCGGCGATCTCCCTGGCCTCCTTCGGGTTGTGTTCGATAATCTTGAGGATGCGCAGGCGCACGGGGTTGGAGAGCACATTGAGATAGTCGGAGAGGTCTTCATAGTACTCCGGGTCCTCGGTCATCACCACGGTCTCTGCGTTTGCATACTCCTTTTCGTCCGTCATATCAATTACTCCGGTCCTGATATCCTGTGTCTGCATGCACCCTGACGACGACCAGGGTGATGTTGTCGGTCGAGGTGCGTGCGGCCTCTTCCAGGAGGATGCGTGCAGCCTCCTGTGCGCTTGACGCCTCTCCTGCTGCAATCATCGTCTGCCGGGAGACGTAATCGTGCAGGCCATCGGATGAGAGCACCAGGGTGTCGCCCGGACAGAGGGAGTGGACGCCGCAGTCGGCGATGAAGTCCGCCCCCAGCGAGTGCGTAATGATGTTCGACATCGGGTGGGAGGCCGCCTCCTCCTGCGTGAGGACGCCCCGGTCCACCAGTCCCTGCACGAAGGAGTGGTCCCTGGTGAGCGGCCGGACCGTTCCCATCCGTATGCGGGTGCAGCGGGAATCCCCCGTGTTGCAGAGGGTGACCTTCCCGTCGCCGAAGTAGGCGGAGACAAGCGTCGTTCCCATCCCGGCACGCTTGCCGGTGGCCTGTTCCACGACGGCCTCGTGGGCGAGGGCATGGCCTCTCCTCAGTGCCTGTGCCGCCGTTTCGTGGTCCCCTAAGGGAATGTCCGCCTTGCGTATGGTCTCCCCGAGGATGCGTATGGCAAGGGAGGATGCCACGTCCCCTGCCGCATGGCCGCCTATTCCGTCGGCGACGGCACAGACCAGTCCCTCACCCACCGGTGCGGCACACCATGCATCCTCGTTGACCGGCCGCACACCTGCAATGGAGATGGCGCTGCACTCAAACCGTTCGCTGTTTCCTTCCTTTGGTCTCATCTGCCCGACTCGTAGTGAGGAGGAGATTGGTCTTCACCGGTAATAAATGTGGGAAATGGTACCGGTTGCATACAGGCACGCCGGCACGAATACTCCTCGGTCTGGCGTACCCCCTTTTACGCCGCTGCCGGTATCCGCGATACAGACTCTTTGGGCAAAACCGGGACGCATGCAGGCATAAAGAAAAGGAATCACTCTTCCGGAAAGACGGCATGCAGTTTCTGCATGAACGCCTCGTCCGAGAAGACGTGGGCGCATTGCTCGGCGAAGGTTGTTTCGAGGGATGAAAGGTCATCCTCGGATATTAATGCCATATACCTGATCCGCCTTGTGAATACATCAGCTACGTCTGCGGTCATATGCCCCCTATTGTATACATGGAATTAATGTATTTATATGTTTCCTATGCATCGCACAATTTTTTATATGATGATTATTCATATTTATATACTTAGATCATGACCTGCAATGCAAGAGGAGGCTGCCGACACCCTGCAGAACGCCGGCGGCCCATGGGCAGGAAAGCATCCCTGCTTCCCGTTTCGTCTGCCTGTGCGGGAGGAAAAAGGCGGTTGCCGGGGCCCCTTCAGTCGGGATACCTGAGGATTGCAGCGTATAACTGTTCTTTGCCGGGAATAACCTGCACCAACTGGCGGTTGCCGGCAAACCAGAGGTAACAGTCGGGCTCCGTTCCGGTGAGGAGGGTGGCAGCCTCGTGGTACATTGCCATCTGGCAGGCGTACGCCTCTTCAGCTCCCTTGTGCCATGCCCCGGACTTGTAATCGACCACCGCCCATGTGCCTTCCTCCGTCAGGATAAGCCGGTCGATCCGTCCGGTGCAGTGCCTGCCTGCGATCGTCACCGAGAACGGCACCTCGCACCACTGCTCTGCGGCATCCCGTATGAGCGGGAGGGCAAGGAACGCCTCAAGGTCAGCCTCCAGCCGGCGGACCCGCTCAGCGTCCTCTCCCCTGCCTGCCCGGGCAAGGGCCGTTTTGGCGGGAACGCCCGCCATGACCTCGTGGAGAATGATGCCTGCGGTTGCCGTTCCTTCATCGTCCCGGGGGGTGAGCACGACTCCGGGAACGGGCTTTTTTTCTCCTGCCTCTGCTTCGAGAAGGCTGACAGTGATCGCCCGCCGGGCACCGGCGGGATCGGCGGTGCTCCATGGGGGACGGACAAATGCCTCCTCGCGGGCCGCTTCCAGGGCCTCCGGTGCCGGTGGCTGCGGGGTCGTCTGCCGCTCATGGGCGGTGATGGCCGCCGGATCGGTGATCATCCGCATCGTGCTGGGGCGCCCGCCGGCGTCCGTATAGCCAATCTCTCCTGCAGCAATCGCATCCTCACCGGCACCGAGGGCAGAAAGGAGCCAGTCCGTCCGGGATGTGCCCGCCTCCGGTGACGAAGGGATGGCATCGGGTGCCGGGCGCATCCCGCTCATCACGAGGTGGTCCTCTGCTCTCGTCATCCCCACATAGAAGAGCCGTTTTCTCTCCGCCCGCTCCTTCTGCCCGAGCCGGTGGTCGATCAGCAGGCGGACGGGTGTATCCGCAGGGATGCCGTCAGGGCCCGGCACTTTCATGCCGATGCCGCATTCCTCGTCGACGAGGATGCCTGGATGGGGGGCGGTTCGTGACCGGGACATCCAGGGGAGGATGACAACGGGAAACTGCAGGCCCTTTGAGGCATGCACGGTCATGACGGTGACCGCATCCCGTACCGATCCCTCGACGGCGGCCTCTTCCTCATCCCTGCCGGACGCTGTCGCGGCGGCGAAGTCGCGGGCACAGTCGTCAAGCGTGTAGATGCCTGACTGCCCGCGTTCCCGTATCATGGCGGCGACCTTCCCGAGGTTGGCCGCCATCTGGTCGCCGCCGTCCAGTGCCGCATAGACGGCAAGTATCCCCGATTCGCTCAGAATACGGGAGACCAGGCGGTCCAGGGGTTCCCTGCGGGCATAGGCAAGCCACTGGTCCAGGAGGGCGGCTGCGCGGGCGCTGTCTCCATCCTCCGCTCTGCGCAGGCGGGCAAGGAGGTGGCGGGCCTCCCCTCCTGATGTACGGTAGAGGGCGGCATCGGAGAACCCGAACCACGGTGAGCGGAGGACGCCGTAGAGGGCAATGTCGTCCTCCGGGCGGGCAAGGAAGGTGAAGAGGGAGGTGATATCACGGACCTCCTGGCGCCGGTAGAATCCTGTACCCCGGTGCACGCGGAAGGGGACCCCGTACCGCCCGAAGGCGTCCTCGAGGTACTCGAGGCCGGTGCGGGACTCGATGAGGACCGCACAGTCCTGCCAGCGGGCGGGAACAGGAATCCGCTCCTCGCCGTCCTCCCCTGCAGGATCATAGCCTTCGAGCTCCTTTTTCTTCCGGTACACCTGCTTCGTCCGGCGGGTGACGATCTCCTGGATATACCGGGCGACCATCTCCGCCTCTCCCCGCGGGCCTGCCGGGCCTTTCGCTGAAGGAGGGAGGAGGAGGTCGACCGAACCAAGGTGGTCCGCCCGGCCCTCCGAGACGGTGATCGGGTCGTAGGAAAATTCCCACGGCAGGCGGTCGGAGGCAAAGAGGCGGGCGAAGAGGGTATTGACAAAGCCGATCACCGCAGGGGTGCTGCGGAAGTTGATGTCGAGGGCGACCGTTGTCCCTCCTGCCGCTCCGATCTCCTCCATCGTCCGTTTGAACTGGGTCACGTCGGCGTTCCTGAAGAGGTAGATCGACTGTTTGGGGTCGCCGACGACGAAGAGCGACTCCGCCGTCCCCTCCGCACCGAGGATCGTCCGTATGATCGCGGCCTGCAGGGGGTCGGTGTCCTGGTATTCGTCGACCATGATGAAGCGGTACCGGCCCCTTAGGTGATCGCGGGCGATATCGGGGTGTTCTTCGAGGAAACGTGCGGTTAGGACGATCATGTCGGTAAAGTCGATGGCGCCTGCCGCCCGTTTGGCCGCCCCGATCAGTGCGGCAAACCGGTAGTACACCATGGCAAGGTCCGCAAGGGCTGCGCAGGTCGCCTCCGTTGCCGGGTCGTCCGGACCGATGGCTGCCGTGCAGAGCTCCGCAGGCGCCGTCCGGACTGCCGCTTTCAGGGTGACGAATGCAGTCGTAAGACGCGGCTTGTCCTCCCCGAAGACCTTCTTTGATCCCATCTTTGCTGTTCCGCCCGCATCCTTGAGCCCGGCAAGGGCCGCACAGAATGCCTGCGGGGAGGCGTCCTCCCGGATGTCCTCAAGGAAGGGGGCGGCGTTCTTCAGGTACCGCGTCCCGCTGTCGGTCTCGCCCGCATACCGCCCGGCGAGATCGCGGAGCATCTCCGCCGCCGCGGCTGCCCCGGCGGCACAGGCCGCATCCCGGATACGCACCTGTTCGGTTGCAAGCTCCGCCGCCCAGCCCTGTGTGACCCCGTCCCGGTCGCGGGCAAGGCGGTCGAAGAAGGGTTCGGCGAGGTGGCGTCTGGCGTAGAGCTCCCTGAGTGTTGCCTCGAGGTGCCAGTCCCCCATCCCCCGCAGGAGGGATTTGAGGGGTTCGCGGACATCCGTCGGAGGGTCGGTGTGAAAGAGATCGGTGACCGCCTGTTCGAGAATCCGTTCGAGCTCGTACTCCTCGAGGGGGACGAACCCCGGCTCGACCCCCGCCTCAAGTGCAAATTCACGGAGGATGCCGGAACAGAAGGAATGGATGGTGGAGATATGGGCGAAGAGCAGGTCCTCTGCCACCAGGTCCCATTCCGGCCCCTCCTGGTCTGCAACGGCGCTGCGTATGCGGGCCTTCATCTCGGCGGCCGCCTTCTCCGTGTAGGTGAGGGCAAGGATGCCCCCCACCCCGCCGGTCCCGGCATTCGCGGCGCTGCCGCTGACGCCCGCGGGGGCAATCATCCCGAGGTAGCGGTTCACCAGGACGAAGGTCTTTCCCGTCCCGGCCCCGGCGGTGACGCAGAGGCTGCCCGTTGTCTCGACGGCATCCTTCTGGCGCCCTTTCGGTCCGCTCATGCGTCATCGCCTCCCGCAGCGGCCCCGGGGGACCGTCCTGCATCCTCGTCATCATCGCCCGCACCACCGCTGTTCAGGGTCCGCAGGCGGGAGAACCGGCATATGGACGAGAAATCGCAGTAACCCGGGCATTCCCGCTCCCCGTCCGAGGGGGGGAAGCGTCCCGCCCGGATACCGGTGACCGCCCGGGCCGCCGCCGTGACCGCCCCGTCGATCATCCCGGTAAAGTCCTCGCTGGCGGGCATTGGTTTCTTTGAGATGCTGCCCAGCAGAGGAGCCGCCGCCGGGTCGTGGGTGACGATGCTGTTCTGCGTCTTTCCCTGTTTGATCGTATAGTAGCTGCAGGCGACCCCCTCCATGCCTGTTATGGTCTCAAGGGCCCGGAGGTAGAGGGGAAGCTGGAGTGCCCGCCCCTCACGGATATCCTTCTGGGAGGGGGCACTGCCGGTCTTGTAGTCGGTGACCATGCATGCGCCACCATCCCCGACATCCACGCGATCGATGGTGCCCCGCACCCTCAGGACGTTGTCACCGCCCGGCACCGCCAGCGGGACCGGGGCATCCGACAGGGAGGGCTCCTTTCCCGGGATGCCGAAGGAGACCTCAAAGAGGGACGGTTGGAGGGTGCTGTCTGCGGCATTCTCCTCCTCTGCGAGAAACTCCCCGAAGAGCCCCTCGCCGTTCTCCGTGCCGAGGAACTGCTCCTTCACCACTTCCCAGACCGGTCCTTCCCAGAAGTACCGGTCCGTCTCCTCCCTGGCAACTGCCCTGACCGTTGCATGAGCCACTGCATGCTCCCCCGGGGCAGGCCGGCCGGGGTGGCCCGCTGCCCGCCACCGTTCGTAGAACAGACGAAGAATCTCGTGCACCAGCGAGCCCCGGTCGGCCGCGGAGATGGTTCGCTCCGCCTCAGGCAGGGCGGCAAGGCCGAGGACATACGCACAGTAGAAGCGGAAGGGGCACCCAACATACATCTCCAGCGAGGTCGGCGACCAGGCCCGGTCCGGGCCGAAACGGGCCGCAAGGTCTGCGGTGATATCCCCCTCTCCTGCCAGTATTCCGTCCCAGGCAGAGATGTAGGGCCCGCTGCGGGAGGCGCCTTCCGCCGTGATGCGGGAGAGAACGTTCTCGGTCGCCTGCCCTTCCGGCAGCCACCCCGTCGCCGGCATGCGTCCGTCGGCGATCGCTCTTCCTGCACCCTGCGCCCGCGCCCGGGCCGACCAGATGGTTCCGGTGTCGGGCTCCCACGTAGCGGCTGCGGTCGCCTCCTCCACCGTTCGCAGAAACGGCGACTCCACGAGCGGGGTGGTGCCCTCGCTCTCTGCAGCGCTGAGACAGATCTCCGTCTCTGCCGACGAGAGGGCTGCCAGGAAATAGTAGCGCTCCTCCCTCAGCTTTTCACGGCGGCTCTGGGTCCCCATTCTCCCCTCCTCGCGTTCGGTCGTGTACGGCAGAAGGGGGGGTATGTCGGGCATCCGGCCGTCGGTGAGGTCCGCCAGGAAGAGATACGCCACCCGGAGGTGGACGAGTTCACGGATACCGGCTACCTGCACCCTTTCCCGGTCCGTCACGGGGGCAAGGCGCGTCTCACGGACCATCGTCGTCCAGAGGCCGAGAAATTCCCCCAGCGTGACCCTTTGTTCCGAGGAGGGACTGGTCTCCAGCCGTTCGAGGATGTCCTTCATAAGGAAAGACGCCTCCTCCTCGGCTGCACGGACGGCCTTATCCGGGGCGGAAGGGAGGACGTGGGCATCCCATGCGGCAAAGAGCCCGCGTATGGCCCGGACGTGTCCGGCGGCCGGGCGCACCCCCTCCAGCGTTTTGAGGCGTTCCAGGACATCCATGATCGTCGCTGCCTGTTGGCGGACGGCGGCGGCCCTGGTCTGTGCCGCCTCATCGCCGTTCTCCGCCTCTGCGGCGTAGCGTGTGCAGAGCCGTTCGAGGCCCCGCTCCCATGAGCGCAGATCTTCACTGATGCCCGCCTCACCGGCCAGCCGTTCCACATCCCCGCCGGTCAGCGGCCGGCCGCCGGCGTCGAAACGAAAGTACGGGGACGAGAAGAGTGCCGCAACATCCTCACGGCGGTACCTGCGGGCGGGAACACCTGCCATCTGCAGGATCGCCTGGGCGAGGGGGATGGTGGCAAGGGATGGTCGTGTGGCCGTTGCATACGGGATGGCGGCATCGGCAAAGGCCTCCTCCAGCAGGGGTGCCGCGGCCCGCAGATCGGGAAATGCGACGGTGATGGCACCGGGAGGGGTGCCGCTTTTCAGGAGGCGGGAAACCTCTGCTGCGATGGCGCGGACCTCCGTCTCACGCGTGGCGGCCCGCCCTGTCCGTACCGGACAGACACCGCTTGCCGCTTCCCCCCCGAAGATCGGCAGCCATCCCGAACCTTCGCCCGCGATGGTATGGTATTCATCCGCATCCAGCCACTCCCAGCGATCCGCGAAAACGGCGGGGCTCTGTGCATACGGGACGAAGGCGGTGAAGGTTCCCTCCGCTGCACGAACGGCGCACAGAAACTCCTGCAGCGAGGCGGGAGGTTCGTACAGCCCGTACACAACGACCTGCCACCGTTCCCCTGCCTCGCGGACGGCCGCGGCGGCGGAAGACAGGACCGAATCGGCATCCGCGAGGCCGCGCTCTTCGAGGAGGGTCCGGTATGCATCGAGCACGGCCCCCACCTCGGTGCTCCGTGGCCCCTGCAGATCCCCGAGGCACGCCGGATAGTCCGTCGACCGTGCTTCGATGACCTTTCTCAGGATGCCCAGATCGTCTGCCTGGCGGATCCCGGGCTGGCGGTCCGGCGGGACGAGCGGGGACCCTGCCGGACGGTCCTTCAGGGCGGTAAGAAAGAGGGATCTCGCCTCGTCTCTCTCGATTATCCGTATGGCGGGCCGGTAGCGGTGCAGGATGGCCCGCGCGATCTCCTCCGGTGTTCCGACGAGGTCGGGGAGAAATGGTACGCCTCTCTCTCTCAGTTCGTCCCGGATCTCTCCGGCAAGGCGTTTGGTCGGGACCAGAAGTGCGGTGCGGAAGGGATCGGCCGTAGCGGCTTCGCTGAACCGCGTCATGCAGAACGGCCGTCCCTGGCCGGGAAGAATGGTATAGATGGTGGTACGGGCCATAGACTCCAGTATCAGTACCTCGTCGTGCCTTTCCTATTAGGTTGACGCTTCCGCGGGGCGGAAAAAAAGAAGGTGGAGGTGCAGAACGCGGCCCTGCGGTCCCGGATCCCCGGCTTACCCGAGAGCGGCGATCTTTGCGGCGATCTTCTCTGCCTCTTTGAGGGCCTTGTCGTCCCTGAGGATCTCACCCTCCTCGGCTGCATGCCCCTTGATCTCCCCGATGAACGAGAATTCGTGGGTATTTGCAAACCCTTCCAGGGTCTCGAGTGCCCGGTCGGCGCCCTTCTCGGCCTGGATTGCGATGGTCACCACATACTTGCCGGTCAGTTTGCGGTCATGGTACATGCTGTAGGTGCGGTCGATGAAGTTCTTCATCTGACCGCAGACGTCATAGTAATAGACCGGGGTCCCGATGACGAGGACATCGCAGTCCAGCATCTTTTCAGCAACACTGTCCCAGGTGTCGTTGGTCAGTACGCACTTCTTTTCCTCTTTGCATTTCATGCAGGCGATACAGGGTCCGATCTCATAGTCGGCGAGGGAGATATACTCGGTGGCGATGGCGTCGTTCTTCTCTGCGACCTTTTCCAGCACCTTCTGCACAAGAATGGCGGTATTTCCCTTCCTGCGCATACTCCCGGATATACCGAGGACTTTCATAGGTGCAAAGTCGTAAGGCTGACTATATCAGTCTTTTGCACGTACCAAAAAATCAGGCAACGTGTCCCCCGGCCGGAAGAGGGAAGGGACGGTTCCGGCGGCCGTGAAGGCCCGGCAGACCTCTGCCACGGGGTCGCCCTCACGGGAGAAGAGATGGGTCGGGCACCGGCAGTCGCTGCTCCCGAATCGCGGGATGCCGGGTTCTCCGATCGCCCGGGCGACGGTGCATTCGAGCCTTTCTATGGTTTCGGCCCAGACGACCGCCTCAGGCGTGAAGCGGGGGTCGTTGAGCAGGTAATCGATATGCCACCGGGGCGGCCGGTCCCGTGCCTCTGCGAGATGCAGGTGGCGGCGGACGCGGGCAAGGCCTCCCGGCCCGAGGGCGGAGCCGACATAGCAGTGCCGTCCGGCGGGAAACCGGCATTCCCCGAGCCGTCCCACACGGACCGTACATGCCGGGTTTGCGAGAATCAGGCAGTACATGCCGGGCGGTGCCATGGTCCACGTCAGCAGAACGCGAGCATCCTGAGCGCCGCTTTGATGTGCACCGCCCCGTTTGATTCCACCGCCATACCGTGGCCGGGATAGAGGCCCTTAACGTCAAGAAGAGAGAGCCGCTCGAGAGATGCCTTCAGGTCGGCCATGCTCCCGCCCGGAAAATCGGTCCTTCCCACCCCGCCGTCCGCAAAGACCGTGTCGCCGGAGAAGAGGTTGTGCTCCTCCGCGTCCCAGAGGCAGACCCCGCCCGGTGTATGGCCCGGTGTATGGATCACCGTGAGCCCTTCGACGTCGTCACCGTCCCTGAGGGTCCGGGCAATCCTGAGCGGGGGAGCCCGCTCGCCGAACATCATCGCAAGGGTCCGTTCATCGGCCCCGAGCCCTTCGGCATCGGCCTCGTGCATGCAGAGCTTTGCATCACACATGTGGGCGATCTCGTGGGCGTGGGCTATATGATCAAAGTGGCAGTGGGTCAGCACAACCCACTCGATCTCATCGCGATACTCGGCAACCTGCATCGGCGTCACCCCTGCGTCGACGAGCACGTTCCCGCGGAGATAGGCATTTGCCCAGTAGCCGTCCCCCGGAATCCATCTGACCTGCATGCAGGATAATAAGGTTATACCACCAAATGTCAGTTATGCAGACCCTGATACGGGAGTGCCTGAACACGGTGCCGCCGGAGATCGAGAAACTGGCGCACGCAGGGGGCATGGATTCCCGAAAAATGGCCAAACAGATTGCGCGGGGGAGGATTGTCGTACCGGCAAACCCACGACGGGAACACCGTCTCTGCGCCATCGGTGAGGGGTGCCGGGTCAAGGTGAATGTCAATGTCGGCACCTCCGGTATACGCTGTGATCCGGAGATGGAGGTAGCCAAGGCCCGCGCCGCGGTGGAGAACGGCGCCGATGCCCTCATGGACCTCTCGACGGGAGGGGACCTTGCGGCGATGCGCGAGCGCATCCTCGCGTTCGATGTTCCGGTGGGAACCGTCCCCATCTACGATGCCGTCCGGCGGGCGGGAAGTGCGGTGGATGTGGACGCCGACCTCCTCTTTACGACCATACGCGACCACTGCCGGCAGGGTGTCGACTTTCTCACCCTGCACTGCGGCGTCAACCTTGCCACCCTTGACTCCCTGCGGCAGGACCCGAGGGTGATGGGTGTCGTCTCCCGCGGAGGGGCGTTTCATACCGTCAATATGGCAGAGACGGGCGAAGAGAACCCGCTCTATGCAGAGTTTGACTATCTCCTTGAGATCCTTGTGGACGAGGATGTCTGTATCTCCCTCGGTGACGGCATGCGCCCGGGGGCGGTCGTCGACGCCACGCGGCAGGCAAAGACGGTGGAGTACCTGAACCTCGGCCGACTCTCCGCCCGCGCCCAGGAGAAAGGCGTACAGCGGATGATCGAGGGGCCGGGGCATATCCCGGTCGACCAGATCACGTATAACGTGAAGATGATAAAAGAACTCAGCGACTATGCTCCGCTCTACCTTCTGGGGCCGCTCGTGACGGACATCGTCCCCGGGTACGATCACGTCTCCGGTGCCATCGGCGGGGCGATTGCCGCGATGGCAGGGGCGGATTTCCTCTGTATGGTATCCCCTGCCGAGCATCTCGCCCTTCCCAATGTCGATGATATCATCGAGGGGACGCGGGTCGCAAAGCTTGCGGCCCACATCGGGGACACCACCCGTCGCGGCGAGGCGTGGTTTGGCGAGGGGGAGCGGCAGATGGCCGATGCCCGCCGCCGCCTTGACTGGGACGAGCAGTTTGCCCATGCCCTCTTCCCGGAGCATGCCCGCGGGATTCACGAACGGGACGGCGAGGTCGACACCTGCTCGATGTGCGGCGACCTCTGTGCGGTGAAGCTCGTCCGTGATGTCCTGAAAAAGCCCTCTCATTAACTCTTTTTTTCTGAAGAATCAGGCATGGCCTCTTTTTGCTCCCGGAAGAGATGAGCAGCGCTCTGCACGAAGGTTTAACTGGGTTTGGCAGGAATAACCGGACATGAGTGTATCCGGCGTCTGTGCCGGAGGAGACCGTCATGGCGATGTACAGGTGTAATGTCTGCAATGTATTCGAGTATGATTCAGATGCGGGTTCTGCTGAGGGAAATATTCCGCCGGGGACGACCCCTGACGAGCTGGATGACGACTGGCGCTGCCCGGTCTGCCGGTCCGACCGGACACACCTGCAGAAACAGCCGGGGGTGACAGACGAGAGCATCCAGGAGGAGGCCCGTGAGTTCACCGAGGAGGACCCAGGGGCACGCCTCTGCCGTGAACCCGTCTTCATCGAACCGCACTTCGTCGAGATAAAGACGATGGCGGGGACGGGGCGTCCGATCATCGAGCCGATGCGAAGCGCCAACCTGCGGGTCTCGTGGGATGAAGTACTCATCATTGCGGCGGGCCTTGCCCGGCTCCCGCGCAATCCCGACGAACCGGTCTCCCTGCAGACCGTCATCGGCCCGAAGGCAAAGCAGCCGATGGAGCTGCAGCTCCCGTTCTTCGTCACCCACATGTCCTTCGGGGCACTCTCCCGCGAGGCGAAGGTGGCCCTTGCGAAGGGGTCGGCCGCCGCGGGGACGGCCATCGGGTCGGGGGAAGGCGGGGTGCTCGATGAGGAGAAGGAGCACGCGTACCGGTACATCTTCGAGTATGTCCCGAACCGGTACAGCCTCACCGACGAGTATCTGCGCACCTCGGACGCCGTGGAGATGAAGGTCTCCCAGTCGGCAAAGCCGGGGATGGGCGGCATGCTTCCCGGCAGCAAGGTGACCCCGGAGATTGCCCGGATACGCGGGTTTCCCGTGGGGCATGATATCCACAGCCCTGCACGGTTCCCGGAGATCAGCACCCCGGAGGACCTGCGGGTGAAGGTCGGTGAGCTGCGGGACCGCAGCGGCGGACGACCGATAGGGATCAAGTTTGCCGCCGGCGATATTGAGGGGGACCTGGAGGTGGCCGTTTCCGCAGAGCCGGACTTCATCACGATCGACGGCCGGCCGGGGGGGACGGCAGCCGCACCGAAGTCAGTCAAGGATGCGACCTCGGTCCCGTCGGTTTATGTCGTCGACCGGGCACGCCGGTACTTCGACGAGCACGGGGTGGAGGGGATCTCCCTCATCGTGACCGGGGGGTACCGGATCTCATCGGACATCGCAAAGGCCCTTGCCCTCGGGGCCGACGCGGTCGCGCTCGGCACGGCCGCGATGATCGCGGCAGGCTGCGACCAGTACCGATTATGCCATACCGGGCAGTGTCCGACCGGGGTCACCACCCAGGACCCTGCCCTGCGAAAGCGCCTGAACATCGACACCGGGGCCCGCGGAGTCGAGAACTTTTTGCATGCAACTGCCGGGGAACTGGAGATGTTCTGCCGTCTCTGCGGGCACAGTGATATCCATGACCTTGCGGTGGACGACCTTTGCACCACTCATTCGGAGATCTCGGAATATACCCGGATCCGGCATGTCTAGGAAGATAGTGCCGAATCCACACCTTTTTTTCGCTGTACATACCAATTTTGGATAGAATCTTTGCATGCGGACGGTGCGGTCCGCCGAAGGGGGACTGATTTTTAGCATGGAGCAACAGGAACAGGAATTCATTGATATCGAGGCAAAGGTCCGGGTCCGGGGGCTGATGGAAGAGCGTCTGATCACCGTCAGCCCGGGGGATATGGTCACCGTCGCTGCAGGACTGATGGCAGACCACGGCATCGGCAGCTGTATCGTCTGTGAAGGAGGCAAGCCCGTCGGGATCATCACCGAACAGGACATCTCCAGAAAGGTGGTCGCGGTAGGCTTGTCCCCTGCGTCGGTGCCGGTCTCGGTGGTGATGGCATCCCCCCTGATAACCGTTGATCTGATGGCGACCGCCGGGGAGGCCGCCGAGATCATGGTCCGCCATCATATCCGTCGTCTGCCGGTGACCCGGAACGGCGAGGTGGCAGGCATCGTCACCGCCCGCACCCTGCTTGTCTTCGCAAGTGAAATGAACCGGATCCTGCAGGATATCGCCGGGATATCAGGGACCCTGATGTTTCTGGAACCGGACATGCGGGTCCTCTGGGCAAACCACCCGGGCTCTGCAGCACGGAGCGGCGAGGAGTCTTTCTTCTGTTACGAACTCCTCCACGGGGCACAGGAGCCATGCCGTGGGTGTCCGGTGGCAGAGGGCGGTGCATGCGATGCCCGGGTGCAGGCCGCAGAGGTGACCACTGCCGCAGGGAAGGTCTTTGAGGTCCGGTGCCATCCGGTCGAAGGGGCCTCGGGAGCGGTGATCGGGATCATCGAATCGGCGGTCGATATCACGCCGCAGCGGGAACTCGAGCGCAAACTCCGCCAGAACCGGGAACGCCTCTCCCTTGCGATGGAGGGGGCGCATCTGGCGACGTGGTATGTCAACCTTGCCGACGGGGAGATGGTGATGGACGATCCCACCGGCATGGTGACAGTGGCGGCAGGCGCCCCCTCCGGGCCGGCACTCGCCACCTTCATCTCCGGCGACGTGCATCCCGAGGACAGGGGCGAGGTCGAGGGGCTCCTCTGCTCCCTGGTCAGGGGAGAGGCCGTATCGGGCGAGATCAAGTACCGTTCGACGGCGAATGGTGGTGACGGATGGCGGTGGATAAGGACCATCTGCAGGGTGATCGAGGCGGGAAACGGCGGCCGGCCGTGCGTCATCGCAGGGGCGAATATGGACGTCACCGATCTCCAGACCTACCAGGAGGCGATTCTCAGGGCGAACCGGAAGCTCAACCTTCTCTCCTCGGTGACCCGCCACGATATCCTCAACCAGGTGACGGCCATCCGGATGACCGGCGAGCTGATCGCGATGGACGGGGAGGTGGAGGAGACCAGTCCCCTGGGGGTCTCCCTTGAACGGATCTTCAACGCGACGGCGTCCATCGAAAAGCAGATCCGCTTCACCGGGGATTACCAGGACCTCGGGGTGACCTCCCCCGAATGGCAGGACGTCTGCCAGGTGACGTCCTCGGTCGCCCGTGACCCCGCCTACCGTGATATTGCCGTCACCTGTGCCTGCAGGGGTGTCGAGATATATGCCGACCCGATGTTTGCTAAGGTCGTCTACAATCTCCTCGACAATGCCCTCAGGCACGGGGACGGGGTGACGGCCGTCACCGTCACCGGCGAGCGGTCCGGCGACGGGTTTATTCTCACCGTCGCAGACGACGGGAGAGGCATACCGGAGGACAGGAAGGAGCGTATATTCGAGCGGGGATACGGGGAAAACACAGGATTTGGTCTCTTCCTCACCAGGGAAATACTGGACCTCACCGGGATTGCCGTCAGGGAGACGGGGGTACCCGGCGAGGGTGCCCGGTTTGTGATGACGGTGCCGGAGGGGATGTATAGGGTACGGGATGCGTGATTTTCGTTCTTCTTGGCGGTGACGGGGGAACTGACCCCTCCCGGGCGAATCACAAAGTATTCAATTTCTCCCCCCAGAACAACCAGTAGATATGAACGGGGACAATCAACGGCCGGTACAGGGG
>JBFFLM010000004.1:0-16167 GCA_041554835.1 Methanogenium sp. | reverse complement strand
TACCAGATGTCGCCTGCAAATGCCCGGGAGGCATATCTGGAATCGGAGACCGATGCAAAGGAAAGTGCCGACATCCTGATGGTCAAACCCGCGGGGATGTACCTGGATGTCATCGCAAACGTTGCCACCATTGGTCTGCCGGTGGCTGCCTACCAGGTGAGCGGTGAGTATGCCATGATAAAGGCGGCGGCAGCCAACGGGTGGATTGCTGAAAGAGAGGTGATGATGGAGAGTCTTCTCTGCATTAAACGTGCAGGAGCGGACCTGATTATCACCTATTTTGCAGAAGATGCAGCACGGTGGATGAACGATGAAGAGTGAAGTTTTTTTCAATGAAGCAAAGGGGCTCATGCCCGGCGGTGTATCAAGTCCGGTCCGGGCAATCAGTCCCTATCCCTTTTATACACGTTCAGCTGCCGGGTCACGTCTGGTAACGGAAGACGGCGAGGAACTCATAGACTGTTGTCTGGGGTACGGGCCGATGATCATGGGACATGCCCATCCGGCTGTACGGGAGGCAATTGATGAACAGCTGGCCTCGGGATGGCTGTACGGGACGCCCTCGGAACGGGAACTGAGGCTTGCTAGGCGGGTTGTGGGGGATCATCCGTCCATTGACATGGTCCGTTTCGTTTCGAGCGGTTCGGAGGCGACCATGGCAGCCATCCGTCTTGCCCGCGGGTACACGGGAAAGAAGGACATCATAAAGATCGAAGGAGGATTTCACGGTGCTCACGACGGGGTGTTGATCAAGGCCGGGTCCGGTGCGACCACCATGGGGGTGCCGGATTCCGCCGGAGTGATAGAAGATGTCGTCGCCCATACAGCACAGGTCCCGTATAATGATCCGGAAGCGCTCAGTGGCCTCCTCGAGAAAAATAACGATGTTGCCGCGTTCATCCTCGAACCCGTGCTGGGCAACATCGGGACCATTCTTCCTGAGGAAGGGTACCTGAAGGATGTCAGGGCCATCACAGAGGAGCACGATGTCCTTCTTATCTTCGATGAAGTGATCACCGGGTACCGCCTGGGCATCGGCGGGGCGCAGGTAAAGTATGGCATCCGGCCTGACCTCACCACGCTTGGCAAGATCATCGGCGGCGGTCTGCCCATCGGGTGTTTCGGGGGCAAAAGGGAGATCATGGAGATGGTTGCACCATCAGGGCCGGTCTACCAGGCGGGAACGTTCTCCGGAAATCCGCTCTCCCTTGCAGCGGGCTCTGCGACGCTTGAGTATCTGTCCGGGCACCGGTCAGTCTATAATGTGATGGACCGAAAGACCCGTGCTATCGGGGAATCTCTTCCGTCCGAATATCATGAATCTTTCGTGCGGCTCGGGTCGATGTTCAAGCTCTACTTCAGGAACTCCCCCCCAAAAAATTATGTCGAGGCAAAGGAAAGCGATACGGTGCGGTTCGGTGCATTCTGGAAGAAGATGCTCTCTTCAGGCGTGTTCCTTCCTCCGTCACAGTATGAGACGAATTTCCTTTCTGTGGCTCATTCTGAGAATGATGTGGAGACGATAACCGGAGCTTATTCCACATGTCTCTGAGGGTCGGTACACGCGGGTCACGCCTCGCGATGGCCCAGACCACCACGGTCTGTGATATGATCCGATCACGGGGCATTGAGACGGAGGTTGTTACCATCGGCACCGTTGGCGATGACCGGACCGGCGTTCCGATGCACAAGGTCGGCGGACAGGGGATCTTCGTGCGTGCACTGGATGATGCCATTCTTGACGGGGAGGTCGATTTTGCCGTTCACAGCATGAAGGACATCCCGGCAAAGCGCCCGGAGGGCCTTTCGACCTGTGCCATCCTCAGGAGGGATTCTCCTGCCGATTTTCTCGTCCATACACGCCCTCTTGAGGAGGTGAAGGTGGTCGGGACATCGAGCACGCGGAGGAGGGCGCAGCTCCTTCGCAGCGGCCTCGATGTTGAGGTGAAGGAACTCAGGGGGAACGTCGATACCCGCCTTCGTAAGCTTGATGAAGGGATGTATGATGCGATTGTCCTCGCCGAGGCGGGGATGCAGCGGCTGGACATGAACCTTCCCGGGACCCGTCTTCTCCCGCAGTGGTTTGTACCGTCCCCGAACCAGGGGACGATCGCCGTTGTGTCAAGAGACGACCCGGAGATCACCGAAACCCTGGGTATTCTTGATGATGCAGCAACCCGGCGTGATGTCGAAGTCGAGCGGGCGGTCATGGAAGAGATCGGTGGCGGGTGCTTTACCCCGCAGGGTGTCTACTGTAGTGAAGGGTTTTTGATCGCAGAGGTCCTCTCTCTTGACGGGTCGCGCTGGGAACGGATAGAAGATAATGGAGATTCGATCTCCGAGGGTCGACTGATTGGGGAAAAACTCCATTCAATTGCCTACGATTTGATTGAAGAAGCACGGCTGACACTGGGTGTGTAAATGACAGGAAAGGTATACCTGGTAGGTTCCGGTCCGGGAGGACTGGGCCTGATGGCAAGGCGGGCACGGGAGGTGCTTGAGGCCGCGGAGGTTATTCTCTATGACCAGCTTCCTGGAGATGAGGTGCTCGCCTCCCTGCCGGAATCGGCGGAGAAGGTCGATGTCGGCAAGTATGGCGGCAGGCATACTCTGGAACAGGACGAAATCGAGGCCCTGATGGTGAAATACGCTCTGGAAGGGAAGAGGATAGTCCGCCTCAAGGGGGGCGATTCGTTCCTGTTCGGACGTGGGGGCGAAGAGATGGAGACGATGCGGGAGCATGGCATCCCGGTCGAAGTGGTCCCGGGGATCACCAGCGCCATTGCCGTTCCTGAATGTGTCGGCATACCGGTGACCCACCGGAAATGGGCAAGCCAGGTTACCGTCCTCACGGGGCATGAGGATCCGACCAAGGAAGAGTCAGCCCTCAACTGGCGCTGGCTCGCACAGTCTCCGGGGACGCTCGTCATCCTGATGGGAGTCAAAAATCTCCCCCGCATTGCGGCCGCCCTTATAGATGGGGGGATGGATGCGGCAAAACCGGTCGCGATCATCGAACGGGGCATGCGACCCGACCAGCGGGTCACCGTCGGAACCCTTGTTGATATAGCCGCAAAGGCCTCGGCAGTGGGGGTACGGCCGCCCGCCATCATTGTCATCGGCGAGGTGGTCACCCTCTACCGCGACGGTTCAGAGGGTTCGATGCATATCACCGATTAATCCTCTTTTTTCCTGGGCATACGCCCCGGCGCCAAGGAGCGGCGCATATCCTTCCAGCGAGCTGATGGTTACCTGCGGGAGGGACAGGTACCGGTCCGTCTGTTCCAGCATGGCCCTTATAACAAGGTCGGCATGTTCGCGGACGAGGGGTCCGTCAAAGATGATATGTTCAGGTTCGTAGGCGGCAATGACATTGGAGAGGCCTCGTGCGTTGATAGCCGCAAGAGCACTGAGAAATCCGTCGAATTCCTTCCTGTCCCTGATAGTGCCGAAGACCTCCGGTGCGGATGAGGGAAGCCCATGTCGGGGGTATTCGGGAAGGTGTGTCTCCGTCCATCTCCTGAAAAACGCGGGAATTCCCGTCCCGGATGCGTATGCCTCCCAGTGGCCTCTGCCGCCGCATCCGCAGGGGAGGCGGTAGGTGGTATCCACGTACATATGGCCGACTTCTGCCGCATTCCCTCTGTGCCCGGCAAGGAGCCTTCCCCCTACAACCACCCCTGCGCCGATGCCGCTCGACATGGTGATATACACCAGGTTCGCCGTCCCCCTGAAGGGGCCGAACCTCACCTCTGCAAGTGCTCCGGCGGCGCAGTCGTTGAGCAGATATACCGGCAGCCCGTATGCGTCGCCGAGGGGTCCGGTGATATCGATCCTCTCAAATGGCATGTTCGGGCTCTGGACGATGGCCCCGGATGAGAGATCAAGAGGGCCTGCGGCGGCAATCCCTATCCCTTTTACCGGAGCGGTACCCTGTCCCCCGAGAAGGGTCCCGACTGCCGCCACCACCGAGCGTGTAACGTCATCCGCCGTCAGGCAGGTGTCGCGCAGGTTTTCCCTCGCGATGGGGCCGATTCTCCCGGATGATGAAATCCGGCCGGTGCGAAGATGGGTTGCGCCGATATCTACGGCGATGACGTCACGGTTTCGATTTCCGGTATTCACGGGCACATCTCCTGGTTTCAGGGATCAGTATTCTCTGTCGTACTTGGCCGACCTTTCTTTTTTATCGTTTCGGGTTCATGATGATATGAACATCCATGCGCAGCGATGAGGTAAAAAAAGGGTATACCCGGGCCCCGAACCGTTCTCTTCTGAGAGCATTAGGGGTGACGGACCGGGAGATGGATTTGCCGTTTATCGGTATAGCAAATTCCTGGAATACTGTTGTTCCGGGCCATACACACCTCCGGCAGCTTGCCGAACGCGTTCGTGAAGGAATTTCTGCCGGAGGAGGAGTTTCCTTTGAATTCAATACCATCGGCATCTGTGACGGTATAGCAATGGGGCATGAGGGCATGCGCTATTCGCTTCCCTCGCGCGAGACCATCGCAGACTCGGTTGAACTCATGATACAGGCGCACAGGTTTGACGGCCTGGTCTGCCTCTGCACCTGCGACAAGATCGTCCCAGGGATGCTGATGGCGGCAGCCAGGTGCAATATCCCTGCAATCGTTGTTACCGGAGGGCCGATGCTTTCCGGGCACTGCAGAGGAAAGGACCTCTCCCTCATCGATGTGTTCGAAGGAGTCGGCCGGGTATCCGCTGGTTCAATGACCGAGGATGAACTGAGCGAACTGGAAAAGTGCGCCATGCCGGGATGTGGCAGCTGCCAGGGTCTCTACACCGCAAATACCATGGCCTGCATGACCGAGGCCCTCGGAATGTCGCTTCCGCGATGTGCCGCAATCCCTGCGGTGCACGCCGAAAAACTCGCCATTGCCCGTGAAAGCGGTGAGCGGGTGGTCTCACTCGTCCGGGAGGGCGTTCGCCCGCGTGATATCATCACCCGGGCAAGCATGCGCAATGCGATACGCGTGGACATGGCGCTTGGCGGGTCCACCAATACGGTGCTTCATCTCATGGCCATCGCCGAAGAGGCTTTGGTTCCTGTGACGCTAGAGGATTTTAACGAGATCGGTGACGCTGTCCCCCACATCTGTCATATGCAGCCAGGGGGGCCCCATTCGATGGAAACCCTCTATTATGCCGGGGGCATTCCTGCTGTCCTTCACCGTCTCCTCCCGTACCTGGAGGAAGGTATGACCACCGCCGGGAAAAATGTCCACGCTATTGCCGAAGCAGCACCCGTCGTCGATGCCTCGGTGATTCGATCCATTGAGGATCCGGTACACAGCGCCGGCGGCCTCAAAATTCTGAAGGGCAGCCTCGCTCCCGCGGGGAGTGTGATCAAGGCCGCCGCCGTGAATGATGCCATGTGGCTGCATACCGGTCCGGCACGAGTCTTTGATTCAGAAAAGACTGCCATGGACGCCATCCTCTCCGACCGTATCCGTGAAGGGGATGTCGTCGTCATCAGGTATGAAGGTCCGGCAGGTGCGCCGGGGATGCCGGAGATGCTCTCCCCCACCTCTGCCATCATGGGCCGGGGGATGACGCAGGTTGTGCTCATCACCGACGGGAGGTTCTCCGGCGGGACCCGTGGTCCCTGCATCGGCCATGTCGCCCCAGAGGCTGCCGTGGGAGGGCCTATCGCCCTGATCAAAGAGGGGGATAAGATTGCTATCGACCTGCATGAAAAGAGCCTCGATATTCTCGTCGATACACAGGAACTGGAGAAGAGGCGCGCGGCATGGAAGCCGCCACAGCGGTCGCTCGAAGGGGTGCTCCTCCGCTATTCCCGGATGGTGGACCAGGCAGACCGCGGAGCGGTCATGAAAAAGTAAATTTTTCAGTCCGCTTGCCTGGTTATACAAAATATTTTTTCAGCCCGTATTCCTGGAGTACGTTTTTTCTGCCATTCTACGATTCAGGAAATTAATTTTTTTACAGCGGAATCTACAGAGCTGGGAATGAAATTTGAATAGGTTAAAAAATCAACGATTCACGTGGATGCTCTGATTTCTGCTCCCCGGTTTTGGGCGTGGGTAATAATGACCCTTCCTCCGCCGGTCTCTGCCATCAGATCTTCGGCAGCTCGCCTGGCGTCCTCCATCCCGGTGTCCCCAATTGCATACACTGTCGGACCGAAGGAACTTAGTCCGACGCCTGCAACCTCCGTCGTCCTCAGCGCTCTGATGAGTTCATGAATAAGAGGAGGCTGAAGGGTGTGTTCGACCTGTTTGAACCCAAATTCCTGGATTGCGTTTACTGCCGTTCCAAAGAGATCGAGGTCTTTTTCGACGATAGCCGGGAGCATCTGCATAAGGACCGCATGGCAAAGGGCCTGAACGTCGCCGATGGGCACCGGGCAGTGCCGACCGAATATATCAAGTTCGGCTTTTCCGCTTGCGCCCTGAGGTATCTCCGGGATGGCGAGGAGGATCTGCCACTCTTCGGGGAACGGGTGTCTGAAGAGCACCGGTGCCGGTTGTATTCCGCTTGAGGCTGACGATGGCCTGAAGTCGGATTTCTCTCCCAGAGGTCCGAAACTATGCCCCCCGTCGACGATGAAACCACCCGACTCAAACGCCGCAGTTCCAATACCTGACGTCCCTCCTCTACCGGTGTATGCCGCCATCTCCCTGATGGTGAGGTTCCGGGGCCGGAACAGTCTGAAAAGAGCACGTGCGGTTGCGAGGTCAAGCTGGGTGCCACTCCCCAGGCCGATATGGCCTGGATAGCTGCGGTGCAGTGTGATCTCCGCTCCTCCGTCAACGCCAAGCACGGCAAGAATATGTTCTGCCGTTTTTTTCACCCGTTCTGCCTGTTTTGTCCCTTCGTTATCCGCTCTGACCTGGAGTTTGCCGCTTCGTCTGGCCTCCATGACGATGGAAGGGTCCTCGACTGCAAGCCCGATTCCGCCGTCGACCCGGCCCGATCTTCCGTTCATGTCGATCAGGCCCATGTGAATCCGTGCCGGAGCTTCCACGATCACCCTGGTCTCGTCGGTAAAGTTGCAGTAGGGGAAGGTCTCCCGTATGGCGATGAGTGGTTTTCCGCCGGTGATGATACGGTACTTGCGTGAGAGCAGAGGTTCATGACGGAATATCCCTAAGGTGCCACTGATGACGGGGTCGGCCCTGCACGCCCTTACGTCGTCAAGTTCGCGCCGCGCCTCAAGATGGTGCCTCTGCATGATCCTACCGATCGGGATGTCGGCCCGCATAAGATCGTCCCTGAACGATGGGTCGAGCCGACAGAGCGGGGTATCAGATACTGCGTACAGGAGTGCATTTCCCGTTGCACTCTCGTTTAACGTTACGATGCGGTGATTGACCGGTTCTCCTGCCTGGATCCCAAGTGATGCGGCCACCCCTTCCCCCGCAGGCACGATCTCCTGGGAAAGTGTGTTTACCGTCACCTCGCAGCCCAGTGCGTTTTCAAGAAGGGTGGTCACCGAACCGTCTGTACCAAGAAGAATCTTCTGCATCGGCGAGAGGGTGCCAATCTTCGATTCCAGTTCCCGGAGTTTGGTTGTAATTTTGAAGGAAGTCATAGGTCTTCACATTCGGCCAGTCCGGGGAAAGGACGTACCGGTTTTACTGGATTGAATACGAATCCACGATTAAGGATCGAATGTTCAGTCATTAGCAGGTAATCAAATCACCTTCTGGTACAGAGAGCCTTCATACTTTTGATCCTGCGGTGGACTTTTATTTGTTTGAGAAAGGTGGTACCTGGTCATTTCTTCGGATTCCATATCTGAAGTAGATCACTGGCCTACAAGAGGCAGGAAAAGAACGATTCCCTGTTGGACAGAAGAACAAAAATTGGTTGGAGGCCTGTCATCCGGTTACAACGATCAGGCCAGTTCGGCATTGAGGGCTTCCCGGATCAACGGGAGAGAGATCCGCCCGATAGGAGCGAGTTTGCCGTTTATCAGGATGATGGGCAGAGGGGGCTGGTGCTCTTCAACGATCTGCATGATATAGTCCGGGACCTGCTCATCGAGCCAGGTCAGTTTCATCTCTACCTGTTCTCCGTATTCTTTTGCAATTTCCGTCTGAAGGGCGAAGTATGCCTTCTCGAGGTTCTCACTCGGTGCGCACCGTTCCAGTTCACAGGTCCGGGTGTCGTCGCATGGAAACGGGCCGCAGGGGCTGTCACTGAAACCGACAATTTCCATCAGGACATGATCTGTCATCGTATAATGGTTGTCGCAAGGAAGTATTAGGAAATGTCGAAAACGACAAATCAGGCCGGGCAGAGGGCTGGTGGAATGAAACCACTAACATGCCAGCTATGAACATTACGAGTTTTTAATAAGAGCCCAGACACATTGAGTATGGTAATTCAATGAAGGCAGTCCTGGGTCTGGAAAATGGTGAATATATCGTAGGAGAGGGATTCGGCGTGGAAGGTTCCTGCGCCGGAGAACTCGTATTCACGACCCAGATGGGCGGATATATGGAGGCCATGAGCGACCCCAGTTACCGGGGTCAGATTCTCATGTTCACCTATCCGCTTATCGGTAATTATGGGGTCGATGAGAAAAATTTCCAGAGTCCGCAGATTCACGCAAAGGGGTGTGTGGTCCGCGAACTCTGTGCAGTACCCGAGGCACGCCCGTCTGTCGGGGATTATTTTGAAGAACATGGGCTGCTTGGAATATCAGGTGTCGACACACGGCGTCTCACAATTAAAACGCGCGTGAACGGTACCCTGAAGGCTGCGCTGATCGTCGGAAATGATGATGGTGAGTATGCAGTGGAGTGTGCCCGCAATCAGCGCCCGATTTCCGATCTTGATCTCATCCCCGAGGTATCCTGCAAAGAACCCTACCGCATCCCCGGTTCGGGCAAGAGAGTAGCAGTGATCGATCTCGGGATAAAGAAGAATATTGCCCGCAGTCTGCACAGGCGGGGTGCAGATCTCTATATATTCCCGTACAATGCACGGGCGGATGAAATCGAGGCGGTCAAACCGGAGGCACTCTTTGTGACCAACGGGCCGGGCGACCCCGTGCTTGCCACGGGAGCAATCCAGTGCGTAAAGGATATGCTGGGTTCGATCCCGGTCTTTGGCATCTGCATGGGGAACCAGGTGGCCGCTCTTGCCGTAGGCGCAGAGACCTATAAGATGAAATTTGGTCACCGCGGCTCTAACCAGCCGGTAAAGGATACCCATGGCAAGATTTACATCACCACCCAGAATCACGGATTCGCCGTCGACGGGGACACGCTTCCTGAAGATTGTGAACTGTTCTTCACGAATGTCAATGACGGGACGGTCGAAGGGTTCTACTCCAAAGATATGGGGCTTTATACCGTGCAGTTCCATCCCGAAGCCCACGCGGGCCCGCATGACACGGAACGGGTAATTTTCGATACGTTCTACAGGAGGATACCCTGATGCCACGACGTGAAGATATTAAAAAGGTGCTTCTGATTGGCTCAGGCCCGATACAGATCGGTCAGGCTGCCGAATTCGATTTTTCAGGGTCGCAGGCATGCCGGGCACTCCGCGAGGAAGGCATTGAGGTCGTTCTGGTTAACTCCAATCCGGCGACCATCCAGACGGACCCCGAGATGGCCGATGTGATCTATGTCGAGCCCATAAAGTCGGACATCATCGCAAAGATCATCGAAAAGGAAAAACCACAGGGCATTCTCTCCGGGATGGGGGGCCAGACCGGCCTCAACATGACCGCCGAACTTGCCGAGATGGGAGCGCTCGAGGGTGTGGAGATTCTCGGCACTCCGCTGGAAGCAATCTACCGCGGAGAAGACCGGGAAAAGTTCCGTACCCTGATGGAAGAGATCGGCGAGCCCGTCCCCAGGAGCATGATCCTCAACAGTCTCGAGCAGATCGATGCAGCCCTCGAGATGGTCGGTCTTCCCGCTATCATCCGTCCTGCCTATACCCTTGGCGGTGCAGGCGGCGGTGTAGCACATACCCCCGAAGAACTCCGGCGCATCGTCGAGATCGGTCTCCAGAGGTCCAGGATTCATCAGGTCCTGATTGAAGAGAGCGTCATCGGCTGGAAGGAAATCGAGTTCGAGGTCATGCGAGACGCAGCGGATACATGCATCATCATCTGTGGCATGGAGAATGTCGATGCCATGGGCATCCATACCGGAGAGAGTATCGTCGTCGCTCCGATCCTCACCCTCAGGGACGATGAATTCCAGAAGCTCAGGAGCGCGTCCCTCAAGATCATCCGTGCCCTCGATGTGCAGGGCGGATGCAATGTCCAGCTTGCCTACAAGGACGGTGATTACCGGGTCATCGAGGTGAATCCACGGGTCTCGCGGTCATCCGCCCTTGCATCAAAGGCAACCGGCTATCCGATTGCCCGTGTAGCGGCAAAGATTGCCATCGGCATGCGTCTGGACGAGATCATGAACACTGTCACCGGATGCACGCCGGCGTCCTTTGAACCGGCCATCGATTATGTCGTGGTCAAGGTGCCGCGGTGGCCGTTTGACAAGTTCCCCAATGCGGACAGGACGCTCACCACGGCAATGAAGTCGACCGGTGAGGTCATGGCCATCGGACGCACGCTGGAAGAGGCGTTCATGAAGGCGATGCGTTCAGTGGACACTGATATCAACCGCCATACCTCAAAGTCGGAGATCCGGATGCTTCTTGCAAATCCCACGGATGAGCGTTTTGGCTGCATATTTGATGCATTCCGTGAAGGATTCTCCGTTGAGGAAGTGTCGGAGCTCACCTTCATCTCCCCCTTCTTCCTGGAAAAGATGAAGAATGTCGTTGTAATGGAGACCGCTCTCGTTAACGGACCTGTTTCAGATGACCTGATCCTCGGTGCAAAACGGAACGGGTTTTCGACGAAGGAGATCTGTTCGCTCTCCGGGGTCCCTGAAGAGCGTATCAGCACCCTTGCGCCGCTCCCTACCTATAAGATGGTGGATACGTGTGCGGCGGAGTTCCCTGCAACCACGCCGTATTTCTACTCGACGTGGGAGGACGAAACAGAGGTTGTGCAGGATGGCAAAGACAAAGTGCTCATTCTCGGTTCAGGGCCGATTCGAATCGGCCAGGGAATCGAGTTTGATTACTGTACGGTCCATGCCGTCAAGGCCCTGCGGGAGGAAGGCGTTGAGGTGCACATCGTCAACAACAACCCGGAGACCGTCTCCACTGACTATGATACCTCCGACCGGCTCTTCTTCGAACCGATGCAGCTGGAAGATGTCGTCAATATTCTCAGGTCCGATTCCTATGCTGGGATCATGGTTCAGTTCGGAGGACAGAATTCCGTCAATCTGGCAATGCCCCTGGAAAAAGCAATTGCCGATTATGGCCTTTCAACCAGAATTCTCGGGACTGCCCCGTATGCCATGGACCTGGCAGAGGACCGCGACCGGTTCAGTCAGCTCCTCGATACTTTGGAGATTCCATCCCCGGCAAACAGCTCCGCCTACTCCGAGGAGGAGGCTATGCGGATCGCAGAAAAGATAGGGTTCCCGCTTCTTGTGCGCCCTTCCTACGTCCTTGGCGGACGGGCAATGGAACTTGTCCACGATGAGGTGGAACTCCAGACCTACATCAAAGAAGCTGTACGGGTCAGCCGTGAACACCCCGTTCTCATCGATTCCTTCCTCCAGAATGCTATCGAAATAGATGTTGACGCCGTCTGTGACGGGGAAGATGTTCTCATCGGCGGCATCATGGAGCACATCGAGGAGGCAGGTGTCCATTCGGGTGAT
Organism: Methanogenium sp.; assembly: GCA_041554835.1. Lineage (GTDB taxonomy): Archaea > Halobacteriota > Methanomicrobia > Methanomicrobiales > Methanomicrobiaceae > Methanovulcanius. Next base: position 4,411 of record JBFFLM010000004.1, on the reverse strand, counting down.
TCGGCCTGCGTCATCCCGCCGCAGTCGCTCAAACCCGAAATCATCGATACAGTTCGTGATTACACGAAGAAACTGGCACTTGGAATTGGCGTGGTAGGCCTCATCAACATCCAGTATGCTGTCAAGGATGGTGTCGTGTATGTGCTGGAGGCAAATCCACGCGCAAGCAGGACCGTTCCGTTTGTATCAAAGGCAACCGGTATGCCCCTTGCGAAGATCGCAGCAAAAACAATGCTCGGGATGAAGATCCGCGACCTCGGTGTCAGCGAACCGCATATCGGGCATGTTGCCGTCAAGGAAGTCCTCCTTCCCTTCAACAAACTACCGGGCGTGGATATCGTTCTCGGGCCTGAGATGAAGTCCACGGGTGAGGTTATGGGGATTGACTACGACTTCGGGCGGGCATTCTACAAGGCAAGCCTATCGGCTGACAACGAGATTCCTCTCGAAGGGGACGTGTTCATATCCGTCGGCGATGCACACAAGGATGATGTCATTGCCATTGCCCGACAGCTGCATGACCAGGGGCTGACCATCTACGGAACCGAAGGGACCGTCGAGCGGCTTGAAGATCATGGCATCCCCGCGAATCTGGTGCGCAAGGTGCAGGAAGGCTCACCGAACGTCATCGATCTGATGCGCCGCGGCGAACTCAGCCTCATCATCAATGCACCATCCGGGAAGTACTCCCGGATTGATCATATGAAGATTATGCGGGCTGCGCTTGATTACAACATTCCGTACATCACGACGATGCAGGCGGCGCGTGCGGCGACACAGGCAATTGTCAGCCTGAAGAAGGATCAGATCACCATCGAACCGCTGTCGCATTATCACAGATAAGTTTCAGTAATCCAGGAAGAATGCCGGTGAAGAATGTGGAGGGTCCTGCCGGGGACCCTGAATCAGCCTTTTTTTCCCTCTATCGCACGTCCGGGATGGACGATGCAGCCATCGATCAGTTCAGAAGGATCATCTGGGACTATTATCACACTTCAGGACGGCCGATGGCGTGGCGGGAGACCACTGACCCCTACCGCATCTATGTGTCCGAAGTCATGCTCCAGCAGACGCAGGTGGAGAGGGTAAATACGAAATACCCTGAATTTATTGCGGCATTCCCCGATTTCTTATCTCTTGCCCGGGCCCCCCTCGGCGACATCCTTCGTGTCTGGCAGGGGATGGGGTACAACCGGAGGGCAAAGCTGATGAAGGCGGCTGCAGAACGGATCGTCAGCGAATTCGGGGGCAATCTTCCCCGTGATGTTGCAACCCTCCGGACCCTTCCCGGCCTGGGGTCTGCAACGGCGGCATCGGTTGCGGCATTTGCATACAATACCCCTGTGGTCTTCATTGAGACCAATATCCGCAGGGTCTTTATTCATTTCTTCTTTGGGGAGCGGGGGGATGTCGCAGATTCGGAGATTTTTCCCCTCGTCGAACGCTCCCTCGACTGGATAAATCCCCGCGAATGGTACTACGCCCTCATGGATTACGGAGCGATGCTCAAACAGAAGGTGAGTAATCCCAATCTTCGCAGTACAGCCTACAAACGTCAGTCCGCCTTTGAGGGATCATCCCGGCAGGTGAGGGGCAAAATTATCCGGCTCCTCCTGGACGGCGGGCCAACGGACAGAGCTACCCTCATTTGCATGGTTGCCGATGAAAAAAGTCGTACAGAGACGATTATCGGAAAACTGATTGCCGAAGGGTTTATCGAGGCAGCGGAGGACGGGACGATCCGTATCCCCGACTGAAAATTCCTGAAACAACCTGTTTTTTAAATATCCTGAGAGCATAGGTCTGTTTGATCTGTCAAATGTGGCAGGGAGACGGATATGACAACGAAAGATGGGGTGGCCATAAGGCCACAGAACGGTTCAATGGCAGTCCGGTTTTGTATCCTGCTCGCCGTTGCGGGAATGATCTGTGGGAGTGCCACAGCAGCAACACAGGGTGCCGAACTCGAGTGGCAGTATTCTGCAGGGACGAATTTCTATGACTGTGACATCTCGCAGGACGGGATGTATGTCGCGACCGGAACATATAATTCCCAGGTAATGCTCCTTACCATCGATGGTGAGAGGCTGTGGGGGCGCGATGCCGGTTCCCCGGTCTGGGGTGTTGCGGTCTCATCGGGGGCCCTGTATGTTGCCGCAGGCACAGACAGGGGAGATCTCTATGTTTATGACGGTACGGGAAACCTCCTGTGGTCCGAAGCGTTTACCGGTAAAGTGAGTGATGTGGGACTGACATCCGACGGGTCACGCATTGCCGTGGCCTGCAGCGACGGCTACCAGTATGTCTTTGATAACGAAGGAAACGAAGTCTGGAAATTCCGTGCATCATCGGGAGTCCTCTCAACGGCCATCTCGGAGGATGGGAGCTATGTTGCTGCGGGGACACGGGATTTTGTCATAAATTTCTTCGACCGTGAAGGAAAGCGGCTCTGGAACCACAGGATCGAAGGGCAGGTCTTCGGTGTCGACATATCCCCCGACGGAGAAAGTCTGATTGCAGGAGGTGCCGATGCATATGCCTATGTCTTCGATTTCAACGGGAACCAGTTGAAAAAGATCCCTCCGTCCTCCAAGGTGAATGATGTCTCGGCTGCCCGTATGGGGGCCTACTATGCCCTTGCAGAGAACGACAATATCGCCTCTGTCTATGACAATGACGCAAGACTTGTCGCAAAACGCGCAGCCTCGGCAGCGGTAAACGGGGTCTCCCTCTCGGGTGACGGCACGCGCCTTGCGGTCGCCTCCTCAGACGGCAACCTGTATCTCTACTCGCTTCCCGCACCGGTGATGCCGACGCCGTATGTCCCGACCGCGTCTCCGGAACCGGAACCGGCACCACTTCCCGAAGGAACGGGTCTTCTCTCCGTCAGCTCGACACCGTCCGGCGCGACGGTCTATATTGACAACCAGATGGAAGGGAGCACTCCACTGACATCAACGCTTGCGGCCGGGTCCCATACCCTTCTTGTCCGCCTGGACGGGTACACCGACTGGCAGAGTTCGGTTACGATTCCTGAAGGTGAGACCGTATCGATTGCACCTGACCTGACCCCGGTCGTTGCGCCGACAGCAACGCCCGCAGGCCTGCCTGTGATCCTCCTTGCCCTAGGGGTGTTCGGGATGGTCCTGTGCTGTTGCAGGGAAGAGAAAAGAGATTAAATATTTTTCAGAATGGATCCGATTTTCGGGATAAAGTCATTTTTCCGGGACATGACTCCCTCCATTTTTACCGGAATACTGGAAAAGCCCAGTCCTTCGAGAAGGAGCTGGTCCCTTGCCTGGGCATAGATCATACTCGCATTTTCAAATACGCTTGTGTACATCACAAGATAGAGGTCGGGGAGTGATGACTGGTGAATCTTATCGACCTCCCGCCTGATTTCAGCATTGTTCTGGTGACAGAAATCAAAGGTTGGCACCATTACCTGCGAGATGATGACGTGGCGACCGAACAGCTCATACGCCTTCATGTCCACGAGGAGTTGATCCCCAATCGATGCCCTGGTCATGTCCATCCCTTTTTCGATGAGTTCCGTCCCGTATGCCAGCGGGTCCATATCCACGATGTCTGCAAGATACGCCACCGCTTCTCTGTCAGCAGGCATCGTGGTGGAGAGCCTCAGGACCATCGTATCCGAGAGAATGCCTGAGAGAAGAAGCCCTGCTGTCGACCATTCTGGCTCCGTCCCGCTTTCCATGAATTTCCGGGCTATGATGGTTGAGGTGGAACCCAGAGGATCATTGAGAAACTTAATCGGTTTAAGGGTGGTCATCGCCCCTATCCGGTGGTGGTCGATGATCTCGATGATTTCAGCTGTTTCTATGCCGTCCACTGCCTGGGTATACTCATTGTGATCGACCAGGATGACCTGTTTCTGGACATCTTCCAAAAAGGTGTTTCGCGAGAGCATACCGAGATAGGTGTTGTTCTCACCGACTATGCAGGCCGTCCTGTACCGTGAGTCTGTGACCGCACGCTTTGCATATTCTATGGATGTATCCATCGTGACCGTCGGAACATCGGTTGCCATCACATTGCGTGCCGGGAGGGAGAGGTTGATCATCTTTCCGACTCCGAAGGCATCGAGGTCGGTTGCAAGGAGTGAAACCCCACGTTCCTTCGCACTCTGGATGACACGGTCGCCGACGGGGGCGCCGTCTGCAATGATGAGGGCGGCAATCCCCGCCGAGATCAGTGCGAGCTGTGACGGTTCGTTATCCCCCACGATTGCGATGTCATGCTCGCTGAGACGTGAAAGGGTGACATGAAGCGCGTCGATTGCGATGTACACCTTCCCCTCAAGGAGATCCTCGGAGGGGACTATGATCTTTGCTTCGAGGATTCGTTCCAGGGTCTCGAGTTTTATCGGGGCAAAGGCGAGCGGCTCGAT
>JBFFLM010000003.1:0-16347 GCA_041554835.1 Methanogenium sp. | reverse complement strand
GAGAAGCCGAACGGATGGCGGCGGTGCTGGCTTTCTCGGAAAAAGGCGGTGAAATTTTCCGGAGGGCCGTGCAGGATCTCCTCACCTTTGATCCGACGGCACAGTTTGGGGCGATAGCGGAGATTGCCGTGCCTCTCAAGCTCCTCGACATGGCCGGGGTGCCGGACTGCCAGGTATGCTCCCTGCCGCCGGCGGCGGGCGTGCCTCCCTCGCCGGTCGTCGAGCTGTTTGCCCGGCATCGTATCCCTCTTTCACCCAGCCCGCTGGGAAAGGCCCGCACCACGGTGCCGGGTGCGGCGCTTCTGGTCCATCTCGCCGAGGTGGTCGATTCCTTTCCCGGCATGGTGCCGGCAGGCATTGTGTACGGGGGAGACGATGAGGAAAACAGTCTCAGGATCATCGACGGAACAACCGACGACCTGGTCGAAGAGAGAATCGTCCTGCTCGAGACGAATATTGATGATGTAACGGCGGAGGTCATGGGCTATACCCAGGGCAGACTCCTCGCTGAAGGGGCAGTGGATGTCTATATCACCCCGGCCCTCGGGAAGAAGGGCCGCCCGGTGCATGTGCTGACGGTCATCACCAGCCGCCGCATGCACCGTCATCTGACCCGGGTTCTGATGGAGGAGACCGGCACCCTTGGCGTCAGGATATATGAGGTGCCGCGACTGGTGGCGGACCGGCAGAGAAGTCCGGTCCCGTTTGTGATCGGGGGGAGCCGGTTTGATATCCGGGTGAAAAGATCCAGCGTCGACGGCCTGCCCATCGCCGTCAAGCCGGAATACGAGGATCTGAAAGCCGCGGCGCAGACGACCGGTCTTCCCCTCCGGATCGTATCGGCAGCGGTCATGAATCAGATGGAGCACAGCGGTCGTCCGATAAATGAAGATGGCAATCGCCATCCCCATCAGGACTGAAGAGATTGCAGGCCCACCGGATTTTTTCTCCCTGGTGTCATCCTGCTGATCTCACCCCTTCCATGGAGGAGTAGACCGCTCCCTTATTGGTGCATCAATGGAGGCCGATAGATCCATCGCTGATACATCGCTGCCTGTTCCGGTAACAATCAGGCTTCCAGACTGCAATGGGTGGTATGTAGACCGGCAGGGGACTGCATCGGATCGTTGTGGAGACATGTATCGTGGCATTACAGATTCATTCCATGATGGTGCCGTACCTCTGCCTGCCGTGATACCCGTTGCGCTGCCGGCAGGAGATGAATAATCAATGAACCGTATGAGCTGCGCAAAACGGCCATTATCCCCTGATATCGATTCGGATTCAAATATTGACGGGAATAATAGAACGGATTTTTTAAAAACGGATGCGAGGGAAGGGATTCGAACCCTCGAACTTCTACAAGACTAGGCCCTGAACCTAGCGCCTTTGACCTGGCTCGGCAACCCTCGCGCCTTACTCTATACGCCGTTCCTGAAAATAAATGTGTTTATCAGGCTTCGGGATGTTCCTTTTTCCCGTTCCTGGTTTTTTCCATTTCAAGCTCTCTCAGCTCTTTTCGCCGGATCTTTCCTGAGATGGTTTTCGGGAGTGAATCCACAAATTCCACGACCCGCGGATATTTGTAGGGTGCGGTGACGTGCTTCACATGGTTCTGCAGTTCCTTCACCAGCTTTTCTGACGGCGCATAGCTGGGGGCGAGCACGACGAATGCCTTGACAACCTGTCCCCGGATCATGTCCGGCGACCCGATCACGGCCGCCTCCTGGACTGCCGGGTGTTCGATGAGGGCGCTCTCCACCTCAAAGGGCCCGATGCGGTACCCGGAGGCCTTGATCACATCGTCATCACGGCCGACGAACCAGAAATAGCCGTCCTCGTCACGGTACGCACGGTCACCGGTGTAGTAGTAGCCGTCGCTGAAGGCGTGCCGGTTTTCCTCGTCGTTGTGCAGGTATTCCATAAAGAGGCCGACCGGGCGCGGATCGGTCCTGATGGCGATGTGCCCCTCTTCATTCGCCTTTGCAGGATTGCCATTTTCATTCAGGACATCCACCTGCCATCCGGGAGCAGGAAGCCCCATCGAACCCGGCTTGACCTTCATGCAGGGGAAGGTGCCGATGCAGAGCACCGTCTCCGTCTGCCCGTATCCCTCAAAGATGGTAAGCCCGGTTGCATCCTCCCAGACCTTGATGACTTCAGGGTTGAGCGGTTCGCCGGCACTGCAGCAGTGGCGCAGTTCGGAGAAGTCGTACTTCTCGAGGTCTGCGAGGATCAACATGCGGTAAATGGTGGGGGGTACGCAGAACGTGGTGACCCCGTACTTCTCCATCAGGGGGAGCAGTTCGGTGGCATTGAATTTTCCCCTGATATCGTAGACAAAGATGGCAGCGCCTTCGATCCACTGCCCGAAGAGTTTGCCCCATGCACTCTTTCCCCATCCTGTATCCGCCACCGTGAAGTGGAGATCGGTGCTCCTGACGTCGTGCCAGAACCGCCCGGTCACGATATGGCCGAGGGCATATCCGTGATCATGGAGCACCATCTTCGGTTCTCCGGTGGTCCCGGAGGTGAAGAACATCAGCATCGGGTCGGTGAGCCGGGTGCGTGCCATGCCATGCAGCGGTATCAGTTTGCTGGATACCGGTGCAGGATAGGCGAGTTCGACCGGGTAACTGATCCATCCGTCGCGCTCACCGTCGATGAGGAACCGGGACTTGAGCGAGGGGCACTCCTCGAAGATCGCATCCACCTTGTCGGCATTCTCCGCGTCGGTGATGACCATTTTTATGTCGGCGGCATCAATCCGGTATTTCAGATCCTTTTCGGTGAGCATCGTGGGTGCCGGACAGTAGGTGATACCCATCTTGATGAGGCCGAGGACAATGATCCACCATTCCGGAACCCGCGGGAGCATGATGAGCACCTTCTCACCCTTGCAGGGGCCGTATTTGATGAACATGTTGGCGACCTGGTTGGAGAGGCGGGAGAGATCGCGGAAGGTGAACTTCTTCTCGTTGCCTTTCTGGTCGACCCAGATCATTGCAAGTTTGTTCCGGTCTTTCTTTGCCCACGCATCGATGACGTCAAACCCGAAGTTGAAATATTCCGGTGCATCGATGGAGAAGGAGCGGTACGTCTCTTCATAATCTGCCATATTGGGAAGACCGGCAGTATCATCGTCTGTGGTGATCGTAAGGGGGAGTGATCCGCTTCCGTTGAGTGATGCAAACTTTGTGGTGCAGACATCATTAATCCATTCTGAACGTGACAATCCCTGATTTTTACATTCAGAATCAATTTTTCGGACAAGCAGATCATCCATCGTTATGGAATAGCGCACCATGTAAGGAACTATTGGTGCAAAATAAGATAAATAATTCGGCATGTGGTGCACTTGCACCGCGCCGGAAAAAAATATTAGTCGTTCTGTACCCGTTTCAATTCCTGATCCCGGAGAACATTCCGTTTGATCTTGCCCGAGAGCGTCTTCGGGAGTTCATCGACAAATTCGATGATGCGCGGATATTTGTAGGGTGCAGTCACCCGTTTGACATAATTCTGGAGTTCCTTTATCAGCGACTCCGACCCCTCGAATCCGGGACTCAGGACGACAAACGCCTTCACCACCATTCCCCGGATGCGGTCGGGCGATCCAACGACGGCGGATTCCTGCACGGCCGGATGTTCGAGAAGTGCGCTCTCCACCTCGAAGGGGCCGATACGGTAGCCGGAGCTTTTTATGACGTCGTCATCTCTTCCGACAAACCAGTAGTATCCGTCATCGTCCCGGTATGCCTTGTCTCCGGTGAAATAGTATCCACCGACAAAGGATTCCGCATTCGCTTCCTTGTTGTTCAGATATTCGACGATCAGGCCGACGGGCCGCGGATTCAGCGAGATGGCAATCCTGCCTTCCTCGTAGTTTTTGACCGGATTTCCTTCTTCATCCAGGAGTTCGATGTGCCATCCGGGCATCGGTTTTCCCATGGAGCCGAGTTTCTGGTCGATGCAGGGGAAGGAGGCGATGGCGCAGCAGGTCTCGGTCTGACCATACCCTTCATAGATGGTGTGGCCGGTTCCTTCCTCCCAGACCTTGATGACTTCGGGATTGAGGGGTTCACCGGCACTGCAGCAGTGGCGAAGCTCTGCAAGGTCATATTTTGCGAGATCTGCGAGGATGAGCATCCGGTAGACCGTCGGCGGACAGCAGAAGGTCGTGACCTCGTACTTCTCGATGAGGGGGAGAAGTTCGGTCGCCTTGAAGCGTCCCCAGACATCATAGATGAGCAGGCAGGAGCCCTGTATCCACTGGCCGAAGATCTTTCCCCAGCCGCACTTTGCCCACCCGGTATCGGAATAGGTGAAGTGCACATCATTTTCTCTTACATCCTGCCATAACCGTGCTGTTACGATATGGCCAAGAGGATGGGCGTTGTCGTGGAGCACCATCTTCGGCTCCCCGGTAGTGCCGGAGGTGAAATAGATCAGCATCGGGTCGGTTGAACGGGTCCTGTTCTCAGTGGGCATGCTGACCTTTCGGTGGGAGACCGGTGCGGGGAAGAGCAGCTCCATCGGGTAACTGGACCATCCCTGCTGTTCTCCGTCGACAAGCATCCGGTTCTGGAGGGACGGGCATGCCTCGCAGATATCCTCGAATTTTCCGGAATTTTCCATATCCGTGATGACCATCTTGAATTTTCCGGCGTTGATCCGGTATTTGATGTCCTTCGAGGTCAGGAGCGTCGGGCAGGGGCAGACGACCGCGCCGAGTTTGATGATGGCAATGACAAAGATCCACCACTCCGGGACGCGGGGACGCATAAGCATGATACGGTCCCCCTTATTGATCCCGAATTTCAGCAGAATATTTGCCGCCTGGTTTGAGTGGTTCATCAGATCCCGGAAGGTGTATTTCTTTTCGTCCCCTTCCTGGTTCACCCAGATCATCGCAAGTTTATTGCGGTCCTTTTTCGCCCATGCATCGATGACGTCATAGCCGAAATTGAAGTATTCGGGGACATCGATAGAGAATGTCCTGAATGCCTCGTCATAATCGGTCAGGTTGTGTTCGCAGTCAGGCATAGAATCAACAGATATTGATCATCAAGGGGTATATGCATTGCCGCCTTCACGTGCATCAGCATCTGCCGGGAACCACGAATTTTGGTGCAGCGCGCAGGTGATGTGGTGCAGGATCAACAAAGGGCATCACCATCAGAGTTGTTACCAGAAGCGGTGCGTCTTGATGTAATTTCGTTCCGCCCTGAGGATCTCCCGGTAGAAATCATCGCCTTCGGCCATCGTGGCGATGATGCGTGAGGCGGTGTCGGGCCCGACGCCGCGTGCACTCAGGGCGATGATGGCGATCTTTCCGCTGGAAAGCACGATGTTGGCATTTTTCAGGAGCTTTCTCTCCACAGCACGGTCCTCGTCGGTCTTTACGGATTTCTTCACTGCGGGGAGGAGTTCTTCGTCCCAGGGTTTCAGGGCGGCGATCAGGCGGGCGCCGCATACCGGGCACTGCGGCGATTCGGTGATCCTGCAGACGCGGGTCCGTGACTTCCATTTTCGGCAGTGCATGCAGAAGAGCACCACTTCCTCCTCGCTGAGGCGTTTTCGGATGGTTGCAAGGACCGCATGGTCGGTCGTGGGTGGCGGAATCAGGTCCCGTGAGGAGCTCAGGCCCTCGCTTCCGAGAGGGGAGAGGGGAGCGATCTTCAGGGTGACCTCCCCTGCCCTGATGTCTTCAACGAGCCGTCGCGCACCATCGGTATCCATGATCGTGGAGAAGAGTTCACGGTAGGTCTCCTTCTGGATGGCCGTCCCCTCAAAGAGATCAAGGAGGCGGTGAATGCTGATGCGTTCGTAATCCGCATCGGTGTCGATGGCGCCGAACTTCTTGGCGACCTGGACGATCTTCCACTTGAATATTGCCGTGCGTTTCATTGCGATGCTCAGGATGCCCTCGATATGGGCCGGGTCAAGGGTTTCGAGCAGTTCGAGAATATGGGACGCCCGGATGGACGACGGGAGACGGAATACGATCCGGTAGGCACTCACCTCGATTCCCACCGATGAGCCGGACCGCGCCGAGAGGAGGACCGAGATGACCCGTGCCAGGGCCTCGTTTGCCTTGTGCCCCCCGCAGATATTGAGGATGACACCCTCATCGAAGTGTTCGAGGGTCACCACGGTATCGGATGCAACCGTATAGCCCTTCTCTTCCATCCCGGTGAGAAATCCGGAGAGATACCGGACGGAAGCAGAATCGGCCCCGTAGTCCTTAAATGCCTTGGTTCGCCTGAGCCTGCCGGATTCCTGGGCAACGGCATAGGGCACCGGAATCTGCTCCCCTTCCCATGAGGGCAGTTCTCCGCGTATCCTGTGGGCGGGTTCGACCTGAATCTTCCCGTCCTCGAGGTTGATCACCTGCCATGCCTGCCCTTTGGTGATGAACACCGCACCGGTATGGATCCACCCCACGACAAACGATTCGTCGAGGGTCCCGACCGTGCGCCGGGAGACGATGTCAAAGACCTGCACCTTGCGTTCATCGGGGATCATGGAGAGGTTGGCATACATGTAGGTCCGGCACCTGCCGGTGCGTGAGACGACGTCGTCTTCAAGCCAGATGAGCCTGTGTGAGGCCATCTGCGCACAGATCTCCCGGACCATGGAGGAATACCCGGCAAAACATGCACTCCGGGAAAAGATCTCCTCGACGGCAGGGATGGAGATGTCCCCGTACTCCATCGCAAGGCCGGCAATCTGGTTTGCCATCACATCCCCGGCTCCCCTGATGACCTGGATGTCTTCCGAGGCGTTCTGCCTTGCCCGGCTGCTGATGACGAGCGACTCGAGGAGGTCGTCGAAGCCGGTCGCGAGGATGGTCCCTTCGGAGACCGTGTGCAGGCGGTGGCCGGCCCTGCCGACGCGCTGGAGCAGGCGCGAGACCTCGCGGGGACTGCCGAACTGGAGGACATGCCCGATATGGCCGATGTCTATCCCCAGTTCCATCGATGAGGTGCATATGAGGGTCTTGATCTTCCCTTCCCTGAACCGGTCCTCCGCATCGATTCTCACCTCTTTGGAGAGGGAGCCGTGATGCACCTCCACGTCCCCCCGGTCATAGAGCTGATGCCCGAGGGCTTCGGCCGTTGAGCGTGTATTGACGAAGAGAAGGGTCGAGTAATCGGCGCTGATGCTGCGGTCGATGACTTTGGTCTGCTGAGAAAACTCCTCCCCCGCGAACCGGACGGCGAGTTTCATGTGCGGTGCGGAGGGGATGTCGATGATCCGGGATGGGCGATTCCCGCAGAGAAACGCCGCCACATCCCCGGGATTTCCCACGGTCGCCGAGAGGCCGATGCGCTGGAATTCTCCCGAATACGGGATGAGGCGTTCAAGGGCGACGGAGAGCTGCGCCCCGCGTTTGCTCCCTGCAAGCTCGTGAATCTCATCGACGATGACATAACGGATATTTTTCAGGTGCTCGCGCAGCCGTTTTCCCAGGAAGAGCGCCTGAAGGGTCTCGGGAGTGGTGATGAGAAGGTCGGGAGGGTTGAGTGCCTGTTTTCTCCGCTCGGACTGGGGGGTGTCGCCGTGGCGGACCCCGACGGTGAGCCCGAGCTCATGGCACCACCATGTCAGGCGCCCGAGAATGTCGCGGTTCAGCGACCGCAGGGGGGTGATATAGATGGCCTTGAATCCCGGACCGGTAAGACCGCACATACGGTCGAAGATCGGCAGCATGGCGCTCTCGGTCTTTCCCGTGCCGGTCGGAGCGATGAGCAGCAGGTGGCTCCCGTCGAGCACGGCAGGGATGGCGGCCTCCTGGGTCTCGGAGAGTGCATCGAATTCCCTCTTTTTCACCAGTTCGCGGATCTCCGGAGAGAGGAGGTCAAGGGCGCTCATCGTTGATCAGGGCCTCCAGGGTGTTGATATAGGTGCCGTCATCGAGAAACACCTCTGCATCAGTGGTATCCAGACAGCGGGCGATGGGGGAGAGTCCGCTGTCCGGGAGCGTGCGGACATCGAGCCCTCCGGCATATTCGAAGAACGCGGGCACAAAGAGCACACGGGTCGGGGTGTCGGGGGGAGCAAGGGCACTGAGGCATTCGTTTCTCAGCGTCCCCATCACATAGGCGGGATGGGACCTGAGCGAACACCCCACCTCGTCGTAGAGGTGCAGCACCGGGTGATGATGACCGACGATGCAGAGGTGCCCGAGAAGGTCGGGCGCAGGATAGGTATGCCCGTGCAGCACCCCGACCCCGTCCATCAGTATGCCGTCGCGGGGGAGAATTTCCTCCGGGTTCAAAAACCGCTCAATTCCCCCGTCATGGTTTCCCGGGGCAAGACGGAGGGTGACATGATCCCGCAGGGTCTCTATGACCCGGGGAAGTTCGGCATATTCCTGCCTGCTCGTCATGGGTATTGCATGTTTGAAGTCCCCCAGGATGATGAGCATCTCCGGGGCCGTCTTCTCGATGCAGGAGAGGATGCGGTCGAGACGCCGGTCGGTATTGCTCGGGATGTGCACGCCGCGGCGTCCGAATTCCGTCTCCGCTCCGAAATGCGTGTCGGCAATGAAGAGAAGACGATGGTCCCTTTCGAGAAAGAGCGCAGGTCCTTCCGGCAGAAATACAGGGTTCATGAACAGGGGTGTATGGTCAGAGGATCCGGAGTCGTCCGGGTTGCGGGCAGTAGCAGTCGCCCTCTTCGATCAGGTGGGTGATACAGGCGTTGGCGCCGGCGGGGGTAATCCCCTGTTGCGAGAGGATGTCCAGAACCTTCTGCGCATCCGCACCCAGCCTGCCTTCACTTGCCGTGCTGATGGCATCGATTGCGGCATCGATATGCTCCTGCAGGGGGGCGGCGGGCGAACACTCCGCGGGGTCGACGGTGGAGAGTGCCTGTTCGATTGCGGCAGTCAGGCCGGTGGTGGCCCCGGCGACGGAAGAGCCGCCCTGTTCGATGGCGGTGAGGGTCCGCATGGCCGTGCCGACAATCCAGCGGTCGCGTGCCCGGCGGGGAACTTCCTGCATCCATTCTACATGCAGGACCGGTCCACCGGCGGGGGTGCCCGGACGCGCCTGCACCGAAGCGGCACAGGTGACGAAGGACGGGACCGGCAGCCCGGCGATCATCTCACTCACCTGCGCCGCACCGGCTGATGTATAGCCGGTGCAGGCACCGGTCGGGTCTGCGATGCGCAGGTGCAGCCCTCCTGCAGGATGGCGGCTGCGCTCGATGAGTGCGGCGCAGAGGAAGACCCGTGTGCAGGGAATGCCGGATGACGACCGCCACAGGCCCGGGGTGGTCCGGTCCCTGGTTCCCTCGTTCAAATCCTTTGTGAACACCAGCTGGTATGACTGCATGCCTCTCCCTTTTATAGTGACATATATGACGGAGAGAGAAATAGCTACTTGCATCGTTTCATACCGGTGCCGGGCGCCCTCCGGGATCCGTCAGGGAACGATTGGTTCATATGATTCCGGCACAGAGTTTACTTACCATTACGGGCAGGTACCTGTCCGGTTTTTCCGGGGTGAACGCATTGGAATCAGGACATACCATATGGATTGAGAAATACCGGCCACTGGTGCTGGATGATATCGTTGGACAGGACGAGATAGTTGAGAGACTCAAATCGTATGTAAAATCCGGAAATCTCCCGCACCTGCTCTTTACCGGAACGGCAGGCATCGGAAAGACCACCTCGGCCGTGGCGCTTGCACGGGAATTTTTCGGGGATACCTGGCAGGTGAATTTCAGGGAGCTCAATGCATCGGATGAGCGGGGAATCGATGTGGTCAGAACCCAGATCAAACAGTTCGCCCGGACCGCACCGCTGGGGGGTGCCGAATTCAAGATTCTGTTTCTCGATGAGGCCGATGCCCTGACCTCCGATGCACAGGCGGCACTGAGGAGGACGATGGAGAATTATGCACAGAACTGCCGCTTCATTCTCTCCTGCAACTACTCCTCCAAGATCATCGACCCGATCCAGAGCCGGTGTGCGATATACCGGTTCCGGCCGCTGGACCGTGCGGCCATCTCATCCGAACTCAAACGAATAGCGGAAAAAGAGGGTCTTTCCATCACCGAAGAGGCAATCGATGCCATCGTCTACGTCTCCCTCGGCGATATGCGAAAGGCCATCAATGCCATCCAGGGCGCCGCGATCATCAGCGCGGAGATCACCGAGGATATGATCTACGAGATCACCTCGACCGCCCGGCCGGACGAGATCGATGAACTGCTCGCAACGGCACTCCAGGGCGATTACGAAAGTGCCGAGTCCATCACCAACGATCTTTTGTATTCCCGCGGCATCGCTCCCAATGAACTGATCAACCAGCTGTACCGTGCCGTGGTTCGCAAGGACTTTGACCGGCAGCTCAAGGTGTCGATCATATCCCACCTCGGCGAGACCGATTTCCGGCTGAGCGAGGGGGCCGCAGCGGAGATCCAGATAGAGGCACTGATTGCAAATATCGTCCTTGCCGCAGAACAATTCCGGGACAAGGGGGGTGAGATGTAGGTGGGCAAGGAACCGGAAGAAGTCGAATTCACCGATCGGGCGTCTGACTGGAACAAATTCCTGAAAAAACATTACCGGCGTGAGCTCGGCGAGATTGCAAGCCAGTATCCGCACCTCCGGTCACTGGAGATAGATTACCGCATTCTCCAGAAATGGGGGAAGACCGGTCTTGAACTTGCGGACGAACTGCTGAAATTTCCCGGCAAGGTCATAGGAGATGTCCGGGACGCCCTGAAGGACAACAACCTGATCTTCACGAAGGACGAGGAGGAGAAGGTTGTCCATATCAATATCCGGTTTCGAAACCTCCCCAAAAAACTGGCCGTGCGGGATATCCGGTCCCACCATATCAACACCTTTGTCTCGGTCGAGGGCATCCTGCGAAAGACCACCGAGGTCCGGCCCCGCCTGACCAGCGCGGTCTTCCGGTGTCTCCAGTGCGGCACCCTTACGCCGCCCTACCAGCAGGAGTACTCCCGGTTCCAGGAGCCGTACCGGCCGTGCACGCAATGTGAGCGCCAGACGAAGATGGATCTGGTGCCCCAGCTCTCCAAGTTCGTGGATGCCCAGAAGGTCAGAATCCAGGAATCACCCGAAGGGCTCCGGGGCGGCGAACAGCCCCAGACCCTCGATGTCGACGTGGTCGACGATCTGACGGGGACGGTGGCACCGGGCGACCGCATTATCATCAACGGCATCCTGCGCTCCGTCCAGCGGGTCTCCTACGGCCAGAAGAGCACCCTCTTCGATGTGTACCTCGAGGCAAACTCCATCGAGGTGTCGGAGAAGGAGTTCGAGGAGGTGAACATCTCCGAGGAGGACGAGAAGGCCATCGTCGAACTCTCCAAGGACCCCGAACTCTATGACAAGGTGTCCCGGTCCATCGCTCCGTCGATTTACGGGCTCAGCCAGGTCAAGGAGGCAATCTCGCTCATACTGTTCGGCGGCATTGCAAAGGAGCTTCCGGACGGCAGTCATCTTCGCGGTGATATCCATATGCTCCTTGTCGGAGACCCGGGTATCGCAAAGTCGCAGATGCTCAGGTACGTCATCCAGCTCGCCCCCCGCGGCATCTATACGAGCGGGAAGTCCTCCACCTCGGCGGGCCTTACCGCTACGGCCGTCAAAGATGAATTTGGCGACGGGAGATGGACCCTCGAGGCCGGTGCACTGGTCCTTGCGGACATGGGTATCGCCGCGGTGGATGAGATGGACAAGATGGCCAAGGAGGATCGAAGCGCCCTCCACGAGGCGATGGAACAGCAGTCCATATCCATCGCAAAGGCGGGCATCACGGCGACGCTCCGGTCACGGTGTGCCCTTCTCGGGGCGGCGAACCCGAAGATGGGCCGGTTCGACGAGTATGCACCGATAGCCGAGCAGATCAACATGCCGCCGTCCCTCCTCTCGCGATTCGACCTGATCTTCATCATGGAGGACAAACCGGATGCAAAGATTGACCGGGCCATCAGCAACCATATCCTCAAGTCGCACAGCGTCGGGGAACTGATCGAGCATACCAAAAAAACCCCGATCGAAGGGGTGGATGAAGAGTATATCCGCCGTCAGCTCGAACCGGTGACCCCGGAGATCGACGCCCTGCTCTTCAGGAAATACATCGCGTATGCAAAGAGGAACTGTTACCCGATCATGACCGATGATGCGCGGGACGCCCTGACGGATTACTACCTCAACCTGCGAAATCTTGCAGACGAGAACAAACCCGTCCCGGTCACGGCCCGTCAGCTCGAGGCGCTCGTCCGTCTCGCCGAGGCAAGCGCCCGCGTACGCCTCTCCGCCTCGGTCGAGATCGGCGACGCCCAGCGGGTCATCACCATCATCGACAACTGCCTGAAGAAGGTGGCCTACGACCCGGAGAGCGGGTCCTATGATATCGACCGGCTGGTCACGAGCTACTCCAAGCACAGCCGTGACCTGATACGCGAGATAAAAGAGGTCGTCCGCGAGCTTGCCGACCAGAACGGACGGGCACAGATGAATGACGTGGTAAATGAACTGACCAAGAACGGGCACAACCGCGATGACATCCTCAAGCGTATCGATGAGATGAACAGGGACGGTCAGCTGATGCAGCCGAGGCACGGCATTTTAAAGCTTCTCTCCTGATGCAGCACCGGTGCACCGCTGCCTTCATCTTTTTTTACCCCCAATAATCACCTATGAATCCTGACAAAGTCCAGGCCGCTTTTGAAGCAGGAATAAAACTCGGGGCCCTGTACCACCAGTGGGTGGGCACGCCCATCTCTCCTGCCACGGCACCGACGGTTGAGACGGCAATCGAAAAGGCCGTCGGCCTCCAGCCCTATGTGACCGGCATCACGGTCCGCATCGATACCGCGATGATGGAGCTCAACCCCTTCGGGTACAGCGAACTTGCGGGAAAGATGTTCGATGTGATCATCACCACCGACGTTCGCGGAGAAACCTGCCGTGCCGCCCTCGCGTTCGACGGTAAATATCCCCTCATGAAGATCCTTGACTGATATGCAGGTATTTCCCTTCCCGGTCACCGACAATCATATCCATATCGACCCGATGAACGGCCGCGGCGCAGAAGCGGTGAAGGACTTCCGGCGTGCCGGGGGCACCCATATGATGCTGGTCACCAAACCGTCCTGGTCGCTGGGCATTCATCCGGTCAGGGGCGATGACTTCCGGGAGGTCTTTGATATGACGCTCGCCGTCGCGGAGATGATCCGGGACAACGGCGTCACCGTCTTTCCGGTGCTCGGAGTGCACCCCGCCGAGATCGGGGTGCTGACCCGGCGCATGCCACTCGAAGAGGCGGAGACGATCATGACCGACGGCCTGACGATCGCCGCAGAGTATGTCGCCGGGGGCAGCGCCGTTGCCATAAAGAGCGGGCGGCCCCATTATCCTGTCGAAGAAGAGGTGTGGGACGCTTCCAACAGGATCCTTTTCCATGCGCTGGAGGTGGCGGCGGATACCGGGTGCGCCCTCCAGATCCATTCGGAGAGCGGGCCCTGTGCAGATGTCGCGGTGATGGCAGAACAGGCCGGGATGCCGGTGGAGCGGGTCGTCAAACATTTTGCCGTCCCCGAAACGCCGCTCATCCCGTCGCTCGTCGCCAAGCACGAGGCGATTCCGGCACTTGCACGGGCAGGACGGCGGTTCATGATGGAGAGCGACTATATGGACGACAACTCGCGTCCCGGCGCCGTCATCGGGCCCAAATCCGTCCCCCGGTTTACCCGCCGGCTTTGTGAAAGCGGTGCCGTCAGCGAAGAGGCGGCATGGCGTATCCATGCCGAAACGCCGTCGCAGGTCTATGGTATCGATATCTGTCTGCCCTGACAGGCAGGACGCTACCCTTTGTTTTTTTACGCATCCTCACCGATGAGTACATGCAATGTACCTGAAAATACACCGCATACAGGGAAAAGGCGAAATTGTTGCCGTATGTGACAGGGAACTTCTGAACAGGACATTATGCCACGGCAATGTCGAACTATGCGTGAGTGATAAATTCTACGGGAACGAGGAAGCCGACCGCGAAGAGGTCATCGAGGCGCTGAAGACTGCGGGAAACATTAACCTTATAGGCAAAAAAGCCGTTAGTGTTGCGATAGAGTGCGGCGTTCTGGCTGAAGGAGCCTATATACTGATAGACGGTATTCCGCACGCCCAGATATACAGGGCCTGATACGAACATGAAGATTCAGGAAAATTTCTGCCCGAAATGTGGTGGACCAACAAAAAATGACGGCATCTGCAACAAGTGCCTGGCCGAAAGCATCGATTGGATCGTTGCCGAACCGCGGGTCGTCTGCGTCTTCTGCCCGACCTGCGGATCCATCAAACAGGGAAATACATGGTCCGATACCACCCTGGAGCGCGACGTGCTTGCAGAGGAGCTTGCTGTTGGTGCCCTCACTGTGCACAAGGATGTACAGGATCTCCATTTAGCGGTGTCCTCCTACGAACCGAGCCCGAACCGGACGAAGTGCATGATTCATGCGGAAGGGACACTCTACGGCATCCCCATGAAAGAGGATCTTGCTGTCCTCATCGCATGGAAAAAAGAGCAGTGTGATCGCTGCAGCCGGTTGTCCGGCGGCTACTACGAGGGAGTCATCCAGGTGAGGGCCACGGACCGGACGCCTGATATCCATGAACGCGGGCGCGTGGAATCCATCGCAACGAATATTGAAGACAGTCTTATCGAGTCGGGCGAGCGCCTCTCCTTTGTCAGTCGTATCGAGGATAACAAGGACGGCGTGGATATCGTCATCTCCAGCCATCATATCGGGGATCTGATCACCAAGCAGATCACTTCCGAGCTCGGGGGCAAGACGACGCGGCATCCGAAACTCTTCGGTGAGCGCGACGGCAAGAAGATCTACCGCATCACCTATCTTGTGCGGCTGCCCCGGTATCGCCGCGGCGATGTGATCGAGCTCAGGAACCGGTACTACGAGGTGCGGTCGGTGGAGTCGGGAACCCTGAAGGTCTTCGACCTGCAGGAAGGCATCACGAATGTCATCCGGGAGGATGATGCCTACCGTATCGTCGGAAACGTGAGGGATGCACAATATGTGACCGTATCCTTTATCGACGGTGATATGGCAGGCATCCTGGACCCGGACACGTTCATGCCCATCTCCATTCCCGCCCTTGCCTGGCTGCATCTAACCGAGGGTTCCGAATTCCGGATCCTGCGAGACCGCGAGAACGACCGCATCATTCCTGTCGGGTAGACGTCATGAGAGTCCGGGTGGTCCCGCTGGAGCGTCTTGCAATGGTCATGGACGACCCGTGGGTGGATACCCGCCGACGCCCGTTTATCAGGGACGGCGAAGCGTTTGTGCCGGTGGCGGACGGGTATGCCTGCGACCGGGAGATTGCCGAACGCCGGAAGTACCATGGAAGGGGCTACCAGATGGTCGGTGATATTGCGCTTACCCACGGACGGGTGCCGACGCCGGAGGAGACGGAGGAGATCCGTGCATGGGCACGGCCCTCGGCCATCCTGCATATCCGCGGGTACGACGGGGTGATGCGCACGCCGGAGACCCTCGTTCTCTACGGGGCTTCCCGTGAGGTCGTCCATCATGAGGCGGGGCTGGTCTACCGGCTGGACCCGTCCAGGGTGATGTTCTCCATGGGAAACCGGGACGAGAAGATGTACCTCGAGTCGTCGGTCAGGACGTCCGGCAGGACGGAGCGGTGTGCCGATATGTTCGCAGGGATAGGGTATTTCACCCTCCCGGCGGCACGGGGCGGTGCCACGGTGCACGCAATGGAGATCAACCCGGCATCCTTTGCCTATCTCCGGCAGAACATCCGGGAAAACCATCTGTCGGAGGGCGTTGTCGCCGCATGCGGGGACTGCCGTGACCTGCTTGCCGGGGTGTATGACCGGGTGCTGATGGGTCATTTTGAGGCGGAGCGATTTTTACCGGACGCGCTTGCCCACGTACGGCCGGGCAGCATCCTTCATCTGCACGCAATCGGTGATCGCCGGAGCGGCATTCATGCCGCCTGCACGGAATGCGGCATGGAGGCAGAGATATCTGTGAGAAACGTGAAAAAATATGCACCGGGAAAGTGGCATATGGTACATGATGTGGTGATTCTATGAGAAAGACGTCGTCGGTTCTTGAGGGAAAAGAGATTATTCTCGGCATCACCGGGAGTGTCGCGGCGGTCGAGGACGTCAGGCTTGCCCATGCACTGCGCCGGAGAGGGGCCCGCGTGCGGGCGGTCATGACCGAGGCGGCACGCGGCATTGTCCATCCGGATGCGATCACCTACGCCACCGGCGAGGAGACGATCACCCGGTGCACGGGCCTCGT
>JBFFLM010000002.1:0-17797 GCA_041554835.1 Methanogenium sp. | reverse complement strand
CGACGGTATCGCTCAACCTCTCGGTTGACTGCGTCCGTATTCGTTCCTGACCATTATGAATGAGCAGAAATCCGACATGTGGATGAGCCAGTGCTTCGGCCTCTACGACCAGGTAGACCTGAAGCAGTTCGGTCTGCCGTGAACGGAGGAATTTGCGTCGTGCCGGGGTGTTGTAAAACAGATCCTCAATGGTAACCGAGGTACCGGCGGGGGCGGCAACCTCTCCATAGTTGGTCACCTCACCACCGCTTACGGAGATGGTTGTACCCGTATCCACATCTGGTGTCCGGGTAATCATGATCACTCTTGCGATGGCGGAAATACTGGCAAGTGCCTCTCCCCTGAATCCCATGGACAGAACAGAATGCAGATCCTCTGCAGACCTGACCTTTGAGGTTGCATGCCGGAGAAATGCTTTTTCAACATCCTCCGCAGGGATGCCGCAGCCATCATCGACAATTTTTATCCTGCTGATCCCCTTCGTATCTGAGGCCAGGTCAATACTGATGGTCGATGCACCAGCATCGAGGGAATTTTCTATCAGTTCTTTGACCACCGAGGCAGGCCGTTCGACTACCTCTCCTGCCGCAATCTGATTGATGGTATCGTCATCAAGGAGCGTAATACGTGATCCATATTCCTGCTGCATACACCGGCACCTCCTCTACTGTGCTTTCTTCTGAAGTTCGTATAACTTTGCAAGGGCTTCGCGGGGGGTCATCGAGTCGGGATCCAGATTTCGAAGCTCAATGAGCACTGGATCCGTGGTTTCTTTCCCTCCCCCCGGTGCATCGATGAGAAGTACCTGGGTATACCGGGGATTTTTTCCTTTTTGCGGCGTAAGAAGACGTGTCCGTTCGGTAGAAAGAATATCCTCAGCCCGTGCCGAAACCTGTTTCGGGACACCGGCAAGCCGTGCAACATGGATACCATAACTGCGGTCAGTGGCACCCGGAATGAGTTTGCGAAGAAAAATTACATCACTCCCGGTCTCCCTCACTGCAAAATGACAGTTTTTCGCCCTCTTAAGATCACTTTCCACTTCGACAATCTCATGAAAATGGGTGGCAAAAAGCGTTCGCGGACCGGATTTTCCCCTCCCATGCAGGTACTCAAGCACAGAGCGTGCGATGGCATATCCATCCAAAGTTGACGTCCCGCGCCCGATTTCATCAAGAATGACGAGGCTTCTATCCGTCACATTGTTGAGAATGTTTGCCAGTTCGAGCATCTCCACCATGAAGGTCGACTGTCCACTGGCAAGATCATCAAAGGCACCGACCCGGGTGAAAATGCGATCCGTAATGCCGATGACAGCATGATCAGCAGGCACGAAACTTCCCATCTGGGCCATGATACAGATAAGTGCCACTTCACGCATGTAAGTGGACTTTCCGGCCATATTGGCACCGGTTATGATGAGAATCTGTGTTCCGGCGGCATCAAGCTCGGCGTCATTGGGAACGAAACCTGCCTCAAGGTTCCGCTCAACGACCGGATGACGTCCGTCAGAAACAAGAAGACGGCCCGAGTCCTCCATTACCGGCCGGATGTAGCCATAGAGGGCGGAAACTTCGGCAAGAGAGGCAAAAACATCGATCCTGCCAATATTTCGCGCCGTCTCCTGAAGGGAGGATACGTGGTTCTTCAGCGTTCCAATGATCTCGCCGAAGATCTCCGTCTCCATCGCGGTGAGCCGTTCCTCTGCATTTGATATCTTCGCCTCCATCTCCTGCAGGACGGGAAGGGTGTACCGTTCACCATTGACCATGGTTTGTTTTCTCACGTACTCGGGGGGTACGAGTTGCAGGTTCGCCTTCGTTACTTCGATATAATACCCAAAAACTTTGTTATAAGCTATTTTAAGAGATTTTATACCGGTTCTTTCCCGTTCCTCCTGCTGGAAAGCCGCTATCCAGTCTTTCCCGCAGTGGGCAATATCACGAAGCTCGTCAAGGCGCGGATCATAACCACCACGGATCACCCCTCCGGTTTTTACGAGAACAGGAGGCTCGTCTGTCAGAGCGGATTCTATGAGCGAGACGATCGTGTCATGGGTACTCATGCCCTCAATGCATGATGCAATGGCACCAGGAAGGGCTGCTCCATTTCGTGGAATAACCGCTCCCCGAATCGCAGGAATCCGCACCAGCGAATCACGCAGCGTCACCAGATCACGCGGCCCTGCATTCCCATATGATATGCGTCCGGCAATCCGTTCAATATCGGAGAATCGATGCAGACTCTCCCTCAGGGAGGTCCGTTGCATCGGTTCATTGAAGAGGTATTCGACCGCATCGAGCCTCTCCTCAATACCGACTCTGTCAATGAGGGGTGCAATGATATCCGAGCGTATCTGTCGCCCTCCCATCGGCGTTCTTGTGCGATCAAGAACTGAGAGCAATGTTGAATCACTCCCCTCACGAATTCCCCTCACCAGCTCAAGATTTCGGAGGGTAATCGAATCCAGCACCATGGTCGTTGAAGGAACCATCGCAGATATTGTAAGAATATGGGAAAGGTCGGATTTTTGCGTTTCCTTGGCATACGTGAGGCAGTCACCGGCAGCACAAACACCCTCCTCCATCCCGCTGCATCCAAACCCTTCCAGCGAGGCCACGGAAAACTGACGGCAGAGTAGCTGAACCGCCTTATCAAAGGTGAAATGATACGAATCGTAGAGGGTGACCAAAACCCCGCGTTCCTTCAGGATTCTTGATATCCATCCGGGAGATTCCTCTGGAACAACGCATTCTGATGGCATATGCCTGTCAATTGCTGATGCAAGTTCTGCAGTATCCTCGCTACTACAGGACGTGATGAAAAATTCACCTGTCGTAATATCAAGGAAAGCAAGTCCCAGTCGTTTCCCTTTCTTTGACAGGGTAATGCCCATCAGGTAGCTCTGTCCAGCAGTATGGACCATCGCCGAATCAATGACCGTACCGGGAGTGATGACGCGGACAACATCACGCTTTACCACCCCTTTTGCCTTTTTTGGGTCCTCTATCTGATCACAGACCGCAACGCGATATCCCTTCTTGACCAGACGTGATATATAGGATTCGCCGGCGTGGATGGGAACCCCCGCAAGGGGCATTCTCTCCCCCTCCATAGTCCTTCCACGTGAAGTAAGGGTGATGTCAAGTTCACGCGAGACAAGTTCCGCATCCTCTCCGAATGTTTCATAAAAATCACCCATCTGGAAAAAAAGGACGCATCCGGGGTATTGCGCCTTCATGTCGTAAAACTGCCGCATCGCAGGAGTTGGTCCCTTACTCATCTCGCGTCATTGTTATGTTCGGTGCGCGAAGTTATGAGTGTTGTTGAATGTACCGCCTATTCCCATTACAGGCCAGGCAGATACCTGCGTGATAGCATTCATACAACTCTTCATGAGGGGATAATGCAGGTATACAATAGTTTCACTTTTTACCTTTTACGGCAATTATTACTCACAAATATGAGTGTGAGCCATTGTCGATCTCAGGTCTGACGTTTTACCGGCTCACACAGTGTCACAACAATACCGACGCAAACAACTTAAAAGGAGAGTGCCATGAGCAATGTGCTTATCATAGGTGCCGGGGGTGTGGGCAATGTCGTTGTACATAAATGTGCCCAGGACCCGGAAACATTCGGAGAAATTACGCTTGCAAGCAAAACTAAAACAAAATGCGATGCCATCGCAGCTTCAGTAAAGTCACGTACGGGCATTGATGTCTCAACAGCGCAGGTTGATGCCAACAATCCCTCGGAAGTCGCTTTTCTTATTCGTGAAACAGAAGCTGACATCGTCATCAACGTCGCCCTTCCGTATCAGGATCTTTCCATTATGGATGCCTGCCTTGCAACCGGAACTGCCTACCTCGATACCGCCAACTATGAACCTCCGGAGGAGGCAAAATTTGAATATAGCTGGCAGTGGGCATACCGGGAAGAGTTTGAAAAGGAAGGCATAACGGCAATACTTGGGTGTGGATTCGATCCGGGAGTAACCAATGCCTATTGTGCGTATGCGCGCGATATGCTCTTCGACAGGATTCACACCATTGACATCGTCGACTGTAATGACGGAGACCACGGGTTGCCGTTTGCGACGAATTTCAATCCGGAGATCAATATCCGGGAGGTCACCAGCAATGGAAGATACTGGCAAAACGGTCACTGGATTGAGACCCGGCCAATGGAAATTGCACGGTCGATCGATTTTCCCGAGGTGGGAGTGCGTACAGCATACCTGCTCTATCACGAAGAGGAAGAATCTCTTATCAACAACATCCCCGGTCTTGAACGTATCCGGTTCTGGATGACATTCAGTGACGAATATCTCACGCACCTGCGAGTTCTGCAGAACGTAGGGATGACCAGCATAGAACCGATAATGGTTGAAGGCCATGAGATCGTTCCTCTGCGGTTCCTGAAGGCTGTCCTTCCCGATCCCGGATCCCTCTCAGAAGGATACAAAGGAAGGACTTCGATTGGCTGCATCTTTAAAGGGGAGTCAGACGGTAAGATCCGCCGCAGGATGATCTATAATACCTGTGACCATGCCGATGCCCATGCAGAAGTCGGTGCACAGGCTGTCTCCTATACCACGGGCGTTCCTGCGGCCACCGGTGCAGCCATGTTCCTGAAAGGAATCTGGCAGCGTCCCGGCGTATGGAATGTTGAGCAATTCGACCCATGCCCATTCCTGGAGGAGGTGGCTCAGCGCGGACTGCCGTGGAATCTGATAGATGTCGATGCAACATGCAGGGGGGTATGTCCTTGAGAGGGAGATGGCATAAGACAGAGCCGGCACGACTCCCTGACTTTTCTCAGGTCGAGACTCCGTGCTATCTTCTCGATTGTGAGGCACTGAGGAGAAATGCCGAAATTATGGAGATGGTCTCTCAAGAAAGCGGCGCACAGATTCTTCTTGCCCTGAAGGCCTTTGCGGCATGGAAGGTATTCCATGAGATCCAGGACCAGTATGCAGGCACCTGCTGTGCATCGCTGAACGAGGCGCGCCTTGGACATGAAACGTTTAAAGGTGAGGTGCATGCATTCTCCCCTGCTTTCAAAGACAGTGAAATAGAGGGCTATCTGAACTGCTGCACCCACCTGTCATTTAATTCGCTTTCACAATGGGAACGGTTCCGCGAGAGGATCCTCACCTCGGGCCAAGAAGTCTCATGCGGGATCAGGGTTAACCCGGAACACAGCGAGGTGACAACAGAAATTTATAATCCTTGCAAGCCCGGGTCACGATTCGGCGTCCTCTCAAAGGACATGGAAAGGGCAGACCTTACCGGTCTTGAAGGGTTGCATTTTCATAGCCTTTGCGAAAGCGGGGCAGATGCACTCGAGCGCACGCTCGATGCATTCACCGCCCGCTTTGGCCGCTGGATAGGAGAGATGAAATGGGTGAACTTCGGCGGGGGGCACCACATCACCCGCGATGATTATGATACGGATCTTCTGATTCGCCTCATCCGGGAGTTTAGGGATGAGTGGGGAGTCGAGGTGTATCTCGAACCCGGCGAAGCCTGCGCACTGAATGCAGGATGGATGGTCTCGGAAGTCATTGATATCATCGAAAACCAAGGTCTGATTGCCATCATCGACGCATCGGCAATCGCACATATGCCCGATATAATCGAAATGCCCTATCGTCCTGAGATCATTGGGGCAGGCATGCCGGGAGAGAAGCCCTATACCTACCGCATCGGCGGCCCCACCTGCCTTTCCGGAGACGATATCGGGGAATATTCATTCGATGCGCCCCTCAAGCCGGGAGACCGTGTCGTCTTTACCGATATGGCACACTATACGATGGTTAAAAATACCATCTTCAATGGGGTCCCTCTGCCATCCATCGCGACATGGAACTGTTCAGAAGGCAAGCTCATTACCCTGCGCACATTTGGGTATGAGGAGTTCAAAGCCCGACTAAACTAAAAACAATTCACACCTCCTTTCTTTTTTTTACACGCAGCAGGAGCACGCGCTCTGGATGTACCTTCGCAGAGCAGACGTGCACATTGCGATCATTCATCAGGATGAA
This sequence comes from Methanogenium sp., assembly GCA_041554835.1. Classification (GTDB taxonomy): domain Archaea; phylum Halobacteriota; class Methanomicrobia; order Methanomicrobiales; family Methanomicrobiaceae; genus Methanovulcanius. The sequence continues at coordinate 11,748 of JBFFLM010000002.1, read as the reverse complement.
GAGAGTCCATACAGATACACCGTATAATGCTTTCAGAGGCCCGTCCCGTCACCATGGAACCGAATGGTTCTGCATCTTCGAACTAAAACCACGAAACCCCCTACAGATATAGCATTATAAGGTTTATTGAAGAATAACAGTGGCTTAAATCTCCGGCAATAAACACAAGAATATTCAAAAATAAGCTCTCCAATCAGAAAAAAAAAAGAAAATATAGGTTATTTCCCATTGCCGAGAGGGAAATGCATACGGTACACATCACGCCGTTCATCCACATCCGTATGCAGATATATCTCCGTCGTCTGAATGGAGGAATGGCCGAGATTTTCCTGGACAACCCGAAGATTTTTTGAGCGTTTGTAGAGTTCACTGGCATACGAATGCCGTATTTTATGCGGTGTAATCCCTTCAGGAGCCCATTTTTTGAAAATGTGCTGGACTGTCCGCGGAGAAATGGCACGGCCCTGCTGCCCCAGGAAGAGCGGCCCCGCAATCCGGCCCGCAGAAAATGATTCTATCTCTTCAAGGGTATCCTCGTCAACAAAAACTACCCGGAATTTGCCCCCTTTACCCCGTACACGAATCGTATAATCTTCAAAATCAATATCACCGATATCCATCGAGCATAACTCGGAAACCCGAACACCGGTTGCATAAATTAGCCGGATTATGAGGCGATCACGGGATTCCTCCTCAGGAATTGAATCAATCAGCTTCATCACCTGGTTATGCTTGAGATATTTTATCTCCTTTTCCTTAATTCTCGGACGATCTACTGCAGCCAGAGGATTTGCCTCTATCACCCCCTGCGCATAGAGATACCGGTAAAACGATGAGAGGGACGATATGATCCGATGCAGCGTTGTCGCCTTATAGTCACGAATAGAGGTCAGGAACGCCAGAAAATCGTCAATCTGAATCGCGGTGGCGTCGACATCGGTGTCCATCCGCCCATGCGCAAGATCCTTCCAGTAAATGACCAGTTTCTCCGCCCCCTTGTTCCGCGATATCCAGAGATAATAGGCAAATTTGCGGATAACCCGCTCATAGCTCGCTATTGTACGTGGCGAATAATTCCTCATCTTCAGGTGATGTGAGAAGCGCGGAAGCCACTCAGAGAAATAATCGCCCTCCATGCTTATTTTTTTCATTGCTCACCGTATAAACCCTTTGCGCAGAATCTCTATTCTGCGCAAAAAAAACGCCTTAACCAGGGAAAGTCCATCATATACATCACCGGAATCTTTTCAGACATTTCATGCATTTTTCCACCCGAACATCGCCATCGAGCTCCCCAAATCCTCCAAATTCTCAATACACCAAATCTGAGAAACCATCAAATGATGGTGCCTCAAAGCATGGAAAACATCTAGATTAAAAAAACCAGGTATCGCCGTTACAGGCATACACCAGGATTGGAGGGACACCACAGAAAGTACGCCATTCATGCACCATTTCCCAAAGGAACTGAAATATACTTACCATATGCCGTGTGCGGCGTGAAAATGACTTATTTCTCTTTTCGCTGCCCTCTGCATTCATACAAACAAACTATCAACACAGAGACCAATTCACGGCCTCAATTTGATGAAATAAGGGTTGAGTCTATCTAATTCAAAAAAAGCCGCTATAAGGCCAATATGAAGGTAGTTTATATACTGCAGATCAAAAATTATCAACAATTGCCAAGTAATGACGGAAATTAGACCATCCTGCAAAATCCAACCCCCTCTGCCCCCCTATGAATCAAATTACAACCCTAACCCTTTGAAAGCATGCAGTAAGAAGACGTCACACTATGCCCTGTATCCATGCATCCATACTGAATCGATTCAAATTTTTTGAAGATCAGAGACACACCCAGATATCATCCAAATATCCATATTTAACTTATTTTTGCAGAAATCACCTTAGATTGCAGCGATTCCGCCGTCCATACCCTGTCCCAAAACAGTTCGCATCACCCTAAAGGAAAGATGCTGCCCCTCCAAACCTCTGCGACCATCCCTGACAGATTCGCACAATCCCTCGACATTGGTTTATCCGCCACCAGCATGACCGGTACGATACCTGGCCCAGGAAATCCAGGCACGATTGCACCACGCAGGAAACGATCTTCAAATCGATATCAAATACGGCTAAATATAGGCGTAATTCTTTAAGTAAATCCAAAAATAGTATTATTTCATACCGCATAATCTTTACAGATTCCTGAGATAAACCATATGATGCTATACATTTACTTGGCCATTAAACCTACTCTTATCAATGCTCATTTCACTCAACTTTATCGTAAAAAACAACCAAACCGACGATTTTTCCAAACATCCCCTATCCAGAGAAGAGATATCATGCATTCGCTTCCACGACGGAAACTGGTACCATGAAGTTGATGAAATAATCTCCCGATAATTCCCTTGATGGACAAAATGATGCAATTCAGACCATTTCCCATAAAAACAAAAATTCCACCGGGAATACCATTCCTCTATTTCCAAACCAAGAACACCTGAAAGGACCGTCTGGCCAACATCACCTACTCAGCCTGAACATGGAGAGCAATTCCCGATCAAACGACTGGATTAACCCCTTCAAATCGCCCTATTCCGGGAAATACCTCAAATAAGATACTTCCAATAGCAAGGGCCCCTAATAGACATGTTCCTGCAGTAAACCATATAGTGATTTATTCAGATTGTGCCATCGATGAGAAATATCCAGTAAGGTTGATGAACGTCCCCGACTCATATTTACAATAATGGAGGAAAACAGGACGGACATTGCCAAATCCAATGAAGATATATCCTGCAATCCTGATCCCCAGGGAAACGAGGGCTCTGGTACTGACCCCCTCCCATTTTCCCCCACCGGCTCAGAGGAACTGCAAGCGCAGTCATTCACCACGCCGGTGGATCAGGACGACGAAAACGCTGCAGAGACGGTGACCACCCACAGAACCACCAGTGAATTATCTTTCCCTTCTCAGTGCGATACACCTCCTGGAGAAGAGACCACCGAGGAAGCGGATAATGAACTAAAGATCGCTCCATTTCCCGATTCCTTCAAACACGATGGAAATCCGGAAATGGATGAAATTCCCTCTACACCCCCGGTGAATGTACCTTTCTCCTCCACCCAGATGATCCTCGGCATCGATCCCACCCAACCGGTCCTGATGCCGGGTCGCCCGGTTCTTTCTCCGGAAGACGAGGAACGGATCAATAAATACCGCAAGTTTCAGAAGGTGGACGGGGCAGCCTACCGCCGGGTCAACCAGTTCCTGCGAAAGCACACCTATGTCACTGCACGTGAATGGGCAATCGCCAGACTCTGTGCCGATTTCAGTACACGAGGAGGGGCTGAAATGACCTTCATTGGGGAGAATCTTCCTGATCTCGTACCCTTCATGACGGATACATACTCCCCGCAGGCAGTAAACCAGGCACGCTCATCCTTCAAGAAAAAAGTCCGTAAGTCTGGAGCCACCTTCTTCTACGGTGCATTGTGCGGATTTTTTACTGCCGATGAACTCGATGATATCCTCTTTGAGGCCAGTGAGGTTGCGAGGTTTCTTCTCGAAGTTGAAGGAACGTCTCTCGATATAGACGATGAAATCGATATCGAAGATCGAATCACCGAAGTGATGCGTGGGGTTGCAGAAGCGGCATCAAGAATCAGGAGTGAGGAGTCAGCCCCGGCAAACGAGGAGATATCCGGTTCGGAGGATGATGACGAATGAAAATCATTCATATTGTCGGCGGTCACAACAGCGGCAAGACTACCTTTATCCACAAACTGCTCCCCGCCCTTTCCGGACTCGGAACCACCGCTGTAATAAAACACCTCCATTCTCATCTTTATTCGCTCGAAAAGGGGAAAGACACCACAACGCACTATGAACATGGTGCTGATGTCGTCTCCGGCATTGACCCGGAAAAAGCAGTGGTTGCTATACGCAGCGGAGATCTCCACGGACAATTGCGAATGCTGTGCGATATGGGAGTTGAGTATGTGATTATCGAGGGCCATAAGACCTATTCCTACCCGAAAATTGTCATAGGCGACCTCGAGATAGAAAACACTGTATTACGAAATCCATCGGTGGATGACGTTATTGCATCAATGGATTTCTTTTTAGACTACTATTCCATGCAGGGATGCATCCATACCCTGCGACGCAGTGTTCCACTGCCGGAAGCCGGATGTATCGTCTCATTCAATGGAATCGTGCGTGAAATAACCGATGGAACAAAGACGGAATATCTTGATTTTGGCGACGAACCTTTCCTCCATAAACTCTGTGCAGATGTACAGAACCGGATGGCAGCCACTCCCGGCATACTTGGGGCGGTCGTTCGCCATCAGACCGGCAGACTCTATCCGGGAGAGGACATTACCTATATTGCTGTCATTGCAAAACACCGGGAAGAGGCATTCTCTGCTCTTTCTGCCGGAATAAACAGGATAAAAACCGAACTTCATGATAAAGGCATGACTATTGACGGGTGAACTCATGACAGAGATAAAATCAAAGCGATTATTCGGAACAAACGGTGTGCGGGGAGTCATCGGTGAGACGATGACCCCTCAGCTCGCGATGAAGATCGGTATGGCACTTGCTTCAGAACGCGGTCCGGTCATTGCACTGGGCAGGGATACGCGGACATCGGGGCCGGCTATCTCCTATGCCGTAAGCGCCGGGCTTCTGGCCTGTGGTGCTGATGTGGTTGATCTCGGAGTCCTCCCTACGCCGGCACTGCAGTTCATCGTGAAAAATCACTTCGATGCCGGAGCAGTCATAACCGCCTCGCACAATCCTCCCGAATACAACGGGGTCAAGATCATTGAAGGCGATGGGACAGAGATGGATGATGAGGGTGTCATCGTTCTTGAAGATCGGATTTTCAATGAGGATTTCAATATACAGCACTGGGATGCCGTCGGCAGCTCCTGGAGTGCTCCGGAGTTGCTCCGTGAGTATTGTGTCGCCGTTGCGGGGGCATTTCCCGGCCTCCATGCGGGGAACATGACGGTTGCCGTTGACCCGGGATCCGGACCTGCATGTGCAACAACGCCCGATATTCTCTCCCACCTCGGCTGCAGGGTTCATACCATAAACGGGACAATGGACGGAACCTTCCCCGGGAGGTTACCCGAACCCTCCCCCGAAGGGCTCAGAGGGCTTTCCCAGCTGGTAAGGGACACTGGTGCCGCATTCGGTGTGGCACATGACGGTGATGCGGACCGGGCTGTTTTCGTCGATGAAAAAGGAAATTTTATTGAGGAAAACGAAGAATTTGCTCTTATGCAGCGGTTTGTCTGTGGAAACCATCCCCGTGGGACCGTTGTAACTCCTGTGAGCACTTCGTTCCTTGCAGAAAAGGTGGCAGCGGAGACAAACTCCCGGGTGGTCTATACCGAGGTAGGGAGTATCTATGTTGCACGAAAGATGCTCGGTCTTGCCGCAAAAGGAGTTGAGGTCACGTTTGGCGGTGAGGGAAACGGGGGCATCATCTTCCCCTTCCACCAGCACTGCCGTGATGGCGGTATGACGGCGGCAGCGATGGTGGCTCTTCTTGCGGCCGAGAAAAAACCGCTCTCTGAACTGGTCGCAGCCCTCCCCCACCACTATATGGTAAAGGAGAAACTACATACCAAAAACGCACCTATTATCCTTGAAAAAGCCCGAAACGCATTTTCCAGCGACAATATTGACGAAACAGACGGAATCCGGATCAACAGGGAGAATACCTGGGCACTGCTTCGTCCGTCAGGTACGGAACCGTTCATGCGTCTCTATGTGGAGGCAGACAATGAACCGGCGGCACGGGCGTTTGCGGATGAAATAATGGCTGCCATTGCATCCGCCCTTTGATACTGGCATTCATTGGCAACCACGGGACACCATTCCCATTTTTACGATCAATAGTTCATTACTACCAGCACAGGTAATGGTGCGATACAGATGAAGGTGACATACTATTCTTTTTCCATGCCGGGGGTGAGGTAACGGCAGAGAGTAAGCCTGGCATATCCTCCTCTGTCTGTTTTAGCTCCAAAAAGATGGGCCCTCTCTTCAACACAGAATGTCCTTATTCTGACAGGGTTCTCTGTCTCCGACGAACTCATCCGCAAAAAAAATGGAACCGCAACCGGGATTCATTCGCATCCCCGCACAGCCTCAATAAACCGGCGCACCTTCTCCATATCCTTTATTCCCGGGGCAGATTCGACCCCGCTTGCTACATCAACTGCAAATGGGCGGACTATCCGAATGGCTTCACAGACATTTTCAGGAGTCAGGCCCCCAGCAAGAATGACCGGGATGGTGGATTTCCAAGCTACATGCCGGGCATATTCCGCATCAAAGAGTCTGCCATGGCCCCTGCTACTGTCGATGATGACGGCATCCACATCATCCGGGATGCGATCGCCCGGTTCCAGCACACGGATTATGCGTACATCCCCCGGAACTGTCAGGGGATGGGATACCTGAACTGCGTCCGGATGGATTTTTAGAATGGTGATAAGATCGTCTTGTGATGTGGTATGGGTGACACAGACTTTTACCGTCGACGGTCTAAGTGCCTGAAATATATCCGCCGCCACTTCGGGATCGATCTCTCTCATGGAATCACTGAAGAGAATGACACCAATTGCATCCGCACCTGCAGCTTCAGCGGCAAGGGCATCTTCTTTTTTTGTGATCCCACAAATTTTAATGCGCATATACATCACTGTGTTGCATATTCGTCACCATGTCATGAACCATTATCATCCTTTTACCGAAAAAATCCCCAATCTTTCGTCGTGTCTCCATACCTGAACGGGATACGGGTACCTTAAATGGTGATAGTGCATAACCCGAGCATCGTCAGTTTTTATTCTGATGCTATCTACAACCATTTCGGAAATAATCTTCATCAGGTTGCCACAACTAAAAAAAAGCAGAATCAGGTTTTTGATACAGCTTCGGCGATACATTCCTCAAGTGTGCCGATACGGGATCTCGCACCGCACATATTCGGCACATACGCAAGTGCTTTTCCTGAATTCACCATGATGGCATCAAACCGCTCCATCGCCGGAGACACCACCATGCAGGTGTCGGCCCATACACGTGCTCCGCTCTTTTCAATGATCGCCACCGCTGCACGGTTTGCCTCCATCACACCCCTTGCCGCAAAGACAAAGAGTGGTTTTACTACTTTTTTGCCCTTCAGGAGTGCTGCAATGGCGTCGAGTTCATCCTCAGAACAATGCGGGCACCCAATGGCGACTGCATCGACAGGGGACCCTCCATAAAGCGCCTGAACATCTGAAGCTGATATAGTAATCGTTTCCAGTGACGATAGGTCAGCACCACGTTCGGTGAGCACCCGCGACTCCGGCGTGATACCTTCCACATGGTAAAGTGCCACGGCACCGGTTGCGGCCATCGCGGCCCCCAGCGCCTTGAGCTGGTCGCGGTTCGGACGGATGCCGCGGAACATCGGGATGCGGTTGCCAACCTCCTTTCCGGCAATATAACCGAGGGCTCCGTATTGATCGGGGTGGAGAGCGTCGGCACCCTCTACATCAATAATAACCTGCGGCTTCCTGTTTTCCCATACATGAAGCCCATAATAGGGGGTTTTTCCGATGATAGCGGCGGCAAGTGCAGAAGGTCCGCCTTCACGGTTTGTCCGTGCACCGATGACAGAATTCGCATAGCTGACCGCCGACGATTCGGACCAGGCGAGATGGTCGCCATAGCGGGTGATGTTCAGGTAATACGGGGTACAGGTGCACTCCAGTTTAATCCCGAGATGGCGGTACGCCTCGATGACTTCCAGTTGCTTTGCGGCAAAGTCCTCGTCTATTCCCATCTCACGCCACCCTTCCCGGGACATCCCTATAGGATTGAGAACGGTCGGGACCGCAACCCTGGCATCGAGGCTTCGAATCCACTCAAGGCCCCATTCGCCGATGGTCTTGTAGGAAGCGCCCGCCACCTGGGCACTGGTGATCGGCACCATCTTTTCAGCCCCGAACACCTTGCCGAGAGCGACAAGAATTTCCATCATCTTCCGGCGCGTCTCACCATATTCGCCGGCGAGAATTTTTTCGTCTTCTGCTTCAAGATACATTTGCTTCAGTCCCACTGCGCACGAATAAATTTCTCTTCTTCACCCATGACCATTGTGGCATCGATACCCATCTTGACATTCAGCCCGTCACCCGTCCGGCATGGATCCAGCGAAGACCCGCGGACTCCTTCGATGATCATCACATCCCGGTCCGCCCGAACGCGGGTTGCCATGGCATATTCCACATCCTCCATATCGAAGGGGTCAATATCCTCATCGATGACGACCACGTGCTTGAGGGAGGTGTGCGCTGCAAATGCTGCCATGATCGCATTTTTTGCATCTCCCTGTGTGCTTTTCTTCACCTGGATAACGGCGTGGAGATATCCGGCACCCCCGGTGGTAAGCACCACATTCCTGACTCTGGTGACCCCGGCGACCGCCCGGAAAATCTTCGGTTCATAGGGCATACCCATCAGTATTTTATGCTCATTACCACCGGGAAGAATGCCATGGAAGATGGGATCCGGTTTGGTATGCATCCCGGTAATCGTGATGACCGGTCCCTGCCGGACGGGGTCATAGGTTCCGGTAATATCAACAAACGGGCCCTCATCCGTCGTCTCGCCCCCCATGTACCCCTCAAGCACAATCTCCGCTTCAGGAACCCGAATCCCGTTCGGACATCCGTACATGGGCATCTCGCCACCGAGAAGTTCTGCGGCATACGCCATCTCCTTTCCTTCAGGGACCCGTGTGCAGGAGGCAAAGGTAACCGCTGGGTGTGTCCCTATAGTGATCGCCACCGGAAGAGACTCACCCTCGGAGAGAGCCTGCGAAAGGAGATTGTGGGTATGCCGGCCTTCCACAATCCGTGCGGCGAGATGGCCGTCATCCAGCACCAGCATCCGGTGAATCGACGCATTTTCGATACCCCCATATGCGGAATGGACAACCGCCGATGTCAGATATCTGCCGGCATCCAGGGGATAGTGCTTCATCACCGGCAATTCGGTAAGAGCAGGTGCCTGCATGGAAATGTTGCCACCATCGACCACAATGCCGGAAAAGTTCTTCTCCGCAAGCCGGTGGACAACCTCACGCTCAGGAATGCCAAGGGCAAGGGCGAGGGAACTGCGGGATGCGGTAACATTCATGGCACCCCTCCCCATGCCCTCCAGATCATGGAAGAACACCAGATCATCCGTTGTACTGGCAATTTTCGGGGCTTCATAGATCGTTGAGACGGGTTCCTCGTAGTCAATGACTTTTCCTGCTTCCCGCATTGCCTCGATGAAACTACGCATCCTCTCCCCCCCATCGCGAACTGAGATCATGCTCTATACCCAGGTGATCCAGCACCCGGGCGACCACCATGTCCACCAGGTCATCAATGGTCTTGGGTTTGGTATAAAATGCAGGGGAGATGACCATCACTGTTGCACCGGCTTCGTCGACCGCCAGCATGTTTCTCAGGTGAATACGCGAAAGCGGCATTTCGCGTGGCATCAGAAGGCAGGTTCGTCCTTCCTTGAGGCAGACGTCCGCAGCCCGGGTGATCAGGTTGTCCGAAACACCGGCCGTGATAGCGGCGAGGGTCTTCATGCTGCAGGGCACGACAACCATCCCGTCATAGCGGAATGACCCACTTGCAAGTGCGGCAAACATATCATCATTCTCTGCATAGACAGCATCAAACCCGGTCAGATCGACATCTTCAAGCTGCGCGATCCTCTCTGCAACATCAGAGATGATGATGTGCACCTCTGCCGCCGGGGTCAGTATCTCCAGAAGCCGCCGGGCATAAATAATCCCTGACGCACCGGTAACTGCGACTACGTATTTTTTCTTCATGGTCCCCTTCTCCTAATTGATTAGTCTGTACTGCTTAGTGGGCTTTTTGATGGAAAGCACCTCAGATGCCGCATCCTCCACCACCTTCCTCTGGTCAGGAAGGGTGTACACCCCCAGACGCCACTGGCGTTTCCGGGTTTCATTGAGTGTTCTCATGAGCGGTGACAGTTCATCAAGACTGGTAAGGTCATGATGATTTTCCACCTGAACGTCCATCCGCATATCCGAGGGAAATGCGGGGATGTCCACGAGAACACTTTCCTCTCTCACACCTGCATGATCTGCGATCTCTGCAGCGATGAGTCTTCCTTTCCCTGAAGTGACCTCTCGTGCATAGGAGGCGGGATTGACCCGGTCATTTCCTACATACAGGGCACGTTTATAGAGACGGCGTGTCTTCAGCCTCTCAGCCATATCTCTCGCTATTACTGACGGAGAGGTGAGAAGCGTACCGAAAAAGGCATCATCGTCCATTGTAAAGAGCGTTGCTGCATCGGTGGTGCCGCTCTCTTCAATATGACACTTCAGTGCAAAGATCGCCATCGCCTCGGCAATGCGGGATACATGGTGGAAATAGACCGCCGGCCGCATCAGCGTCCGGGCAATCAGAAGGGATTCCGCCGAATTTATTCCACTTTCCCGCAGATGGAGCCCTGATTCCCGGTTATACGCAGTGCTATGGATGAGGCGGTCAGGATCGACCGTGCCGTATGGGACGCCCGTATAGTGGGCATCCCGCATCAGGTAATCCATACGATCGACATCAAGGTCACCATGAATGATCCCTGCAAGAGGATGATCACCATTGACGATCTCACATAGCTCCCCGGGTTCGATGCCCGCGCAGTCCAGTGCGTCACCAACTCCCTCCTGTACCACAATATGCGAGATATCCTGGTGACTACGTCCGCAGTATTCCTGCATCAGAGACTCAGTGGCATGGGAGAAGGGGCTGTGCCCCACATCGTGCAAAAGACCGGCAGCTCTGACCAGAAGTCTTTCATCCCCGCTTAGATCAAGATGTCCTGCCATCGATCCTGCCAGATGCATGGTCCCGAGTGAATGTTCGTACCGGCTATGGTTCGCTCCCGGATAGACAAGATGAGAGAAACCAAGCTGACGAATGTAACGCAACCGCTGGACCGGAGGTGCATCGAGAAGGGGAAGAAGCTCTTGTTGTACGCGCACATGCCCGTGCACGGGGTCCTTTATCGTCTTCATTCGCGCCCTTTGTTAAGAATCAACATATATTTGTTGATAAAACTATTGTGTGACATGATAACTTTCCTCTCCGGCGGAACAGGCACGCCCAAACTTATTCGCGGATTTCGTACCTCTTATGCCGACCATGACATGGCGGTGATCGTAAACACCGCCGAGGACATGTGGTTTTCCGGGAGCCACCTCTCTCCCGACATCGACACGGTGATGTATCTCTTTGCAGACATGCTGGATACCACCCGGTGGTGGGGAATCGAGGATGACACCACCCACACCTCTGATTTTCTGAAGAAGATCGGATTTCCTGAAAAAGTCACCCTCGGAGACATGGACCGGGCGGTCAACATTGCCCGCGCCGAGATGCTGAGGTCCGGACAGACCCTTACCCATGCAACGCACACACTGGGCATTCGTCTTGGGGTGGATGCGACCGTTCTTCCAATGTCCGACACCGAAGTTACCACCTGCATCAGAAGCGGGGATGAAGTCCTCCATTTTCAGGATTACTGGGTCGGACGGGGTGGAAAGGTTGAAATTTCCGAAATCATGCGCACATGTGAAGTACCGCCCGTGGCAACCAGAGAAGTGCTCACGGCGATAAGGG
>JBFFLM010000001.1:0-18365 GCA_041554835.1 Methanogenium sp. | reverse complement strand
TATCGGGGGCCTCGCACTTGTCGCCTGTCTGCTGAGACGGTAAAATCCTTTTTTTTCTCTTTTTCACCCTTTTGCTTCCGTTGTCCCCGGCGCCATGACCGGTAGTCGTCTCTCCCATATACCCTTACAGGGCACAACCCTCAAGCACCTTCCTGAGCAAACAGATAAGCGGAAGCATACCCATGGGATTTTTCGCCGTCGCCTACAGCATCGCCATACTCTTCATCCTCATTGGTGCAGGCTTTCTCTGCATGAAAGGAGGGATTCTCACCCGCGACAGCATCTCGGGCATCACCTCGTTCGTGGTCAACGTCACCCTCCCCGCCCTCATCCTCCAGTCCATGCAGGTGCCCGTCACCGATGCAATGCTCGCCCAGCTGGTGCCCCTCCTCCTCGTCCTCGTCGCCTTCTACAGCGTCTCCTTTGCAGCGGCATTCCTCGTCCCCCGGCTCTCCGGCACCTCCTCGGACCTTGAGAAGGGTGTCATCCGGTTCATGATGATCTTCTCGAACCTCGGGTTCATGGGATTTCCCGTCTCAGCCGCGGTCTTCGGGCCGGAATCTCTCTTCTATGTCTCGATATTCAATATGACTTTCAGCCTTCTCGTCTTCTCGGTCGGGGTGGTCCTCCTCCGGCCGGACATGGGCAAGTATCTCGATCGAAAACTCTTTTTGAACCCCGGCATCGTTGCCTCGGGAGTGGGCCTCGGCCTCTTTGTCACCGGTGCCCGTATTCCCGGCCCCTTCGCGGACGCCCTCAACCTCCTCGGGTCGGTCACCAGTCCCCTCGCGATGATCATCGTGGGGGCGTTTCTTGCGACCCTTTCGGCAGAACGGCTCCTCACCGACCGGGTGGTCTGGACAGTCGCATCGTTTCGCCTCATCGTCATCCCTCTCTCCCTGTTTTTGATCCTGCGCCTTTTCATCGACGATCCTCTACTCCTCGGTGTGCCGGTCCTCCTTGCCGCGATGCCGGTCGCCGCAAATACCGTAATGCTCGCAGAGGAGTACCATGTCGACTCTGCCCTTGCCTCCCGCGGGGTCTTTCTGACCACCATGCTCTGCATCGTCACCATTCCGCTGATAACGACGCTGCTCACCTGATGTCCACACGGCGTTTTCCCGCAGTATTCCCACCCGGATGCTTCCCTTCATCACCCTTTATCGTCCCGCACTCCAAAGGATAGAGCAGGAGACGTGACGATGTACCGGCTCGTACTGATACGCCACGGCGAAAGCGAGTGGAATAAGGAAAACCGGTTTACCGGGTGGAAAGATGTTGATCTCTCGGAGAAGGGGCTGAAGGAGGCAAAAGCCGCAGGTCAGGTGCTGGCGGAGAAGGGGTTCTCCTTCGATGTCGCCTATACCTCGTACCTGAAGCGGGCGATACGGACCCTCTGGATAGTCCTGGACGAACTGGACCTGATGTGGATCCCGGTGCACCGGAGCTGGCGCCTCAACGAACGCCATTACGGAGCCCTGACAGGGCTCAACAAGGCAGAGACTGCGGCCCAGTACGGTGACGATCAGGTCCTGATATGGCGTCGCAGCTTCGATACACGCCCCCCCGAGTTTGCTCCCGGCGATACGGACAACCCGGTCTACGATGACGGACGCTATGCGGACCTTGCCGATGACGAGCTCCCACGCGGCGAATGCCTGAAGGACAACGTCGCCCGGACCCTTCCCTACTGGGAGGAGGAGATCGTCCCCCAGATAAAGGCTGGAAAACAGGTCCTCATCGTCGCCCACGGCAACTCGCTGCGCTCGCTCGTCAAGCACCTCGACACTATCCCGGATAGCGAAATCACCGGACTTAACATCCCGACCGGCATCCCCCTCGTCTACGAGCTCAATGAGGACCTGACGCCTGTAAGGCATTACTACCTGGGCGATGAAACCGCGGTCGCCGCAGCGATGCAGGCGGTCGCAAACCAGGGTAAAGCGAAAAAATAGCACTTTTCTGCCGGCCTCCGGCCGACATATTTTTTATATCCCCGGACGTGCTGCCCGGGAAACCAACGAAATAAGATGGTTCAGATCTCAGCTAGGACGATCAGGATTTGTTCCGGCGGTTCCCATCCGAGTATCCCGAAGAGATACCGGAGATACTCGTTGTAAAGACCCGTCAGCTTCCCGTACTCTTTGGCGGCAAAGTCCCCGTCACCCGCTCCACGGTCTCCCTGTTCCGCTCCCGCCGAAAGGGCCCGTGCCGTTGCCGCCGGCGTTGCGGTGGGGGCCGCCGTCGGGCTCGTGACCGTGACTCTCACCGTCTTCGTGTCCGTGTCATCCCCTGCCATCACCATAAGGGTCACATCATAGGTGCCGGGAGAGGTGTAGGTGATGGAGGGGGCGTTTCGTGCCGGGAATGTCTGACCGTTGTCGAAGTCCCACTCATAGGATTCAGGGTCGCCGGAGGAGTCCTCCGAGAAGGTGACGGTGAGGGGGGCCGTCCCCCTGGTCGGTGATGCGGTGAAATACGCCTCCAGCCCCTCGACCCCTATGGTTACCCAGGTCGTTGCCGTATCGGACCCTGCACTGTTTCTGACCGTCAGGGACGCCAGCCATTCACCGTCGAAGTTGTAGGTATGCGTCGGGTTCTGCTGGGTGCTCTCCCCGCCGTCCCCGAAGTCCCAGAACCACTCGTCGATGTCCCCTTCCGAGGTGTCGGTGAACGTCACGACCAGAGGCGGCATACCCCGTGTCCGATCGGTGGTGAAGGATGCCTCCGGGACCTCCTGATCCCCCGTGGTCGGGGTGGGGGTGGCTCCCTCCTCTACGACCGTGATGGTATGGGTCACCGTATCATCCCCATCATCATTCGAGACGGTCAGCTCCACGGTGTAGGTCCCGGCACTCGAGTAGGTGTGATCGGGATTCTGGACATCATCCCCGGTGTTGTCCCCGAAGTCCCATTCCCATTCATCCGGATCGTTCGTTGAGGTGTCGGTAAAGGAGACCTCCTCGCCCACCTCCGGGTCCGTCGGGCTGAAGGTGAAATCGGCTTCCGGGGGCTCGGGCTCGGGCTCGGTCAGAACATTGAAGGCGCTCTCGTCGATGACCACAGCGCCGGTCGCACTGTTGGTAATATGGAGATCATACCACCCGGTTTGTGCGGAGGAGCTGATAGTGAAGGTTCCGGTCAGCTGCCCGTCGGCACTGTTGTCGATATTCATCGTTATCTGATTCCCCCCAAGCTTCAGGACAGGCACCCCGTTTCTCAGGTTTGCACCCAGAATTGAGTAGGAGACGGTCTGTCCCAGATATCCACTCGCAGGGGAGAGAGAGGATATGGTCATCTCCCCGACCTCGTTGATGGTGATCGTAACCACATCGGTGCTGAGCGACCCGTCACTGTTTTCCACGACGACCTTCCAGTCACCTGCCGCGGTCGCGGAGGGGATGTCGACGGTTCCCGTGATTACGCCGGTCTCCGTATTGACCGCTTCACCTGATATCTGAATCGCCGTCTGTCCGGTCTTTGTCAGGCGTACCTGGGCATTGTCCCGGAAGTGCGCCCCGTTCACCGTGATGGCAACGCTGGTTGTTCCCTGGTCGATGGACGTGGGGCTGACAGTGGACACCGACGGGGCGGCATCGCTCGCCACGACGGTGAAGGTTGCCCCGCCACTGCCGGAGGTGCCGGCCACCGTCTCGACATACACCGTCCATGTTCCTGTCGCGGCATTATCAGGTATCTGGATATGCCCGGTGATCGTCGTCGATGAGGAAGCGGAGACGCTGGTCAGAATGATCTGTTCCCCGTTTCTCTCCAGCCAGACGGATTCGACGTCATCGAAGTTCTGGCCGGTGATCGTGACATCCTTTGGCTCGCCCTGCGCACCGGTGGCAGGGGCGATGGAGGTGGTCGCCGGGAGGATCAGCGGACGAACAGTGATGTATTTTCCAATTTCCGCCTCCTGGCTATCGTTTGTCGTGATCACGAGGTTCACAATAAAATCGCCTGCCTCAATATAGGTATGGCTCGGCATCTTGGTCCCGCCTGAGGTTCCGTCCCCAAACGTCCACGAGTACTGGGAAATATTTTCTGCCGGGGTCGAGGCGGAGGCATCAAAGCTGACGCTCTCTCCCACGTACGGGCTCTGCGGGCTGAAGGTGAAGTCGGCTTCCAGGGCATCCGCCGCAGCGGCCGCACCCACCATCATGACGGCGGCCAGCAGGACGACAGATGCCATGCGGCACCCGGAAGAGCTGCTCGGTATTTTCCTATTCATGGTGCTTCCTCCGCAACCGCGGCCGCCTCTCCCCCGCCTCCGATGACGAGGAACCAGAAAAGCGCCGCGGCGATGATGACCGGCAGGACGATTGCTGCCGCGGCGATCCCGGCCGGGGTCTCGTGAACCGTCCGTATACCCCTGAACTGCAGGAAGAGTGTCCAAAGGATGGCAAGAAGCGGGCCAAAGACGGGAAGGAGGCCGATGGTCCCGAACGGGGTTGCCGCATAACAGCAGGTCCGGACGGTTTCTCCCGGCCCGTCGGCATATCCACTGAGACGCAGGACGAAAAATACCAACATTGCCTCGAGCACGATGACGATGATGCCCGTAAGGCCAAGCTCCGCCATCGTCAGCAGAAGCGAGCCGGTATCGGCTGCAATACCCGCCATCACGGGGTACTCCACCGCATCCACCGACCCGCCGATGAGAAAGAAGGCAGACCCCTGGACCGCGGCAAAGAGGACCATCATCAGCGTAAGATGCACCACCCCGTCCCATACATCTTCGCTGCGGGTATGGGAGAAGGCATCCTCCGGGGCCAGGAGGAAGCCGAATACCTTCTCCATCACACTGACACGGGAAATACCCCCTTCCTGGCTTTTGAATCTGAAGGAGAGCTTTCGTTTCGGCGCCCGTTTATGCCGTTTCGGCGGACTTCCCGGGGGGGAACGGCGCCGCTTTGTGGCGTGGTTCTTTCCGGTGCCACCCGGCGTGTACCCCTTATATTCGACTTCCTGGGATGCACCACAGTGCGGGCAGAACTTTACCTCCCCCGGCAGCTCCCCCCCGCACTCTGTGCAGAAGGAGGACCCCTCCGTCGAAGATGAGGGGGCAGGGCGGGCAGCCCCTCTGGGAGACGGGAAACCCTCCGGTGCGGACCGGTTCTTCCCCGCCAGCGGGATTCCCCGTTCCTGCGGGGGAGAGGTGCGGGAGCGCTCTGCCGCGGCGGCGGGAACGGCCGCCCCCTTCAGCACCGAAAGCCAGCGGTCACGCTCCGGCCCCCGTCCCCCTGCATGCCATTCGGAGAAGACGAGTACCATGCTGCGGTCCGGCCCTCCGGGTGGTTGGACCTTCAGGCGCAGGACCGGGTCACCCGCCGGGGTACTCTCTGCCGAACCACCCGCAATCGCGTCACGGGAGACGGTCAGAGGTGATGCATCCGGCAAATCAGCGGTTTTCAGGATGAGGAGATCAGCGGTGAGTTCCGCCGTATATTCTTTCTTTTTGACGAGGATATGCTCTGCAGAGAGCAGGATGCGTGTGCCGCGGGAGGCCAGGTCCTGACCAGAAACCGTCCCCGTTTCCGTTGCCTCAGGGATCTTTGCCCCCGACGCCTCCGCACGGACTGCAGCCACCGCACTCCCAATGGCCTGGCGGATGCGGGCCCGTTCATCGCGGGCAGGGATTCCCCCGCCGCCAATAAACGAGAAGACCATAGTGCCCCGTTTTCCGTCCGGGGAAGAGACACTCATGGTTATTGAGGGGGTCCCGTCCGCCGTCCCTGTCGCGGAGATACCATGGATATTGGGCAGGGCAACTTCGACCGGTTCTGAACCGTCCTCGTCCACGAGCACCAGAAGCACCCTTCGATTGGTCAGAAAAAGGTTGAAAAAGTGCCCTTTTACGCTTACGGACGGCGAACTGGTGAGAAGTTTCTCGTCGCCCGCAAGGTCAGGATACTTCGTGGATAATCACCATAGAAGATTTACCATTTGCGGTCAAAAGCATTGTCGTCACGCCCCCCGGAGAAATAATTATTCCTTTTTACCCTCCCAGGAGGATATTCTGCTCGCACTTAGGCTTTTAATCTATATTACCGCAAAATTTCACTCTGAAAAGAGAGTATGGACAAAAATTCAGGATAATCATCCATCTTCATATCCGGCCGTTCCACTCTGCGTCGCAGGGCAGGTCCGGGGCCCGGGTCCTGTGACCGGCGTGATACATAATAAAACGACATACCAGGCGGAAAAACTCTCCTGCAGAGAAAATAATGCAACATTGTAACGTACAGGGAGAAGAGCAGCATATGCAGCAGACATGAAACATCATGAGAGATGCATTCAGAGATATCCGTTTGCTGCAAGAAGCGCAAAGGCGCCGCCACAGTCATCGGTCATGGCACAGATCTGCTGGTAGACGATAAATTCCTGGTTGTAATCCGCCGCACCCCGGTTGTATACCGAGACAAGTGCGTTGTAAGAACGGGCTGCAGCCGATGATCCGAGAGCCTGGATCTCCTCTTTCAGCTCGTTCAGGCGTGTCTTCTCCGCCGCAAGATCGCCCTGTTCGGCAGTCTTCCAATCGCTCACCGCCACCGCTTTTCCTGCCAGGGCATATTCACGCCCGGCGCTGGTGGTGAACAGATGTGCAGATGCGGGATCGTATCTGCAGCCGGTTTCGCCGATGTAGGCTGGCATCGTCGCCTCAACAGGACAGTAAAGGGTTCCGTCTTCTCCGGCCACGATATGGTCTTCACCCACATCAGTGCCGTTCACACGGATACCCGCGACTGCATGCGCCTCATCCGGGAAGACGATGAGGCCCGTACCATACCCCTCCCGGGCCAGGATCCCGATAAGGAGCAGACTCTTTTCATCGCAGTCGCCGCTGTTTTCATAGACGACTTCCGCCGGTGCCCGGGGCACGATGCCGGCATTTTCATCGTACGGTATCTGCTGGACAAATGCGGTACAGAGTTCGACAAATTCCCCGGTTGAGAGCCCTTCCTGGTCCCTGATCTCATGGAGGCCCGTTATGAGTGATGCAAAGAATTCATCGGTGGCAGGGTCATGGACATACCCATTATAGTAGCGCCCGATTCTGTCATGATCTTCCCATGATGTGCCCACAGGCCAGCGCCTCTGTTCGGCCTGCAGACGGGTGTGAAGGTTGGTGTCGTAGGGTATGTCGAATGAATAGCTCGTTCCACGGAACGTGAACACACAGGCGAGAGAAGAGTCGGTTGTTGCGGAGATGGATTGTGATGAAAGCTGTTGACTACTACTTTGATATGCAGATGCGATATCACCAGTGCTGCCCGCCGCAGCCGTTGCCCCCGTGCAAAATATGCTCAAAAATAGTGCAATTATCGCGAATATCGCGATATTAGACACTATTCCTCCCCTGAACAGTACCATAAGTCATGCAGATTGTAGCCGACAATACACATCTTTACGCCCAACATTATATAAATCTATGCAATGCATAAAAAATTTTGCACTTATAAATTTTTCGTATGCGGATCCGAGGAGAAGGGAAGACTTAAATGCACAGGGCCATACCCGGCGACCTTATCAAAAAAACGCAGCATTCACATACGCACAGGAAATTTTTGGCGAAATATCAATTTATATTGATTTAAATGAGAAATGAGAGGTTTTTCAGGACATTTCTCACTGCATCCACTCCACCGTCGAGATAGAGGGCACCACAGAGTGCCTCCATGCATTCGGCGAGCACCCTCCCGGACGTCCAGACGTGCTGATGCCGTTCGCCCTTGCCCCACAGGACATAATCAACCAGCCCAATCGATTCGGCGAGTTCTCGTAAAGAGGACATATTGACCATATTCATCTTTGCAACAGAGATATCCCCCTTGCCGGAAAAGCCCGCCACATAAAGCGATTCCAGGACGACGGTATCGATAACCGCATCGCCAAGGGTCGCCAGGGCATCCATATGCCAGCCGGAGTCCGGGGCATCCTCTTCCTGTGCCCACGCCCGGCGGGTCAGGGCACGCATGAGACGGTCCCTGTCCTGAAAGATGTACCCGATGATCTCCTCGAGGGCGTCCGGGTTGCCTGCACTATCCGTTTTCATCTGGTTCCATTCACCTGTCTGCCCCGCACGGGACACTCTTCTTCCAGATAGTCTGCCCCCCATCAAGTTATATCTCGCGGAGGACACATCATCGAACCGTCAATGACCGTCCCACTCCCCCCACTACCGGAATGGCCAGCCCCGTACGAACAGTTCGATTAATACTCATATGCGCAATTTTCGCAATAATTATTAAAAACGGTTATATATCTTTACTTGGTAATACGAATCAGTAATATTGTATTACTGAAGAGGTGTGCTATGCATATACCGGACGCATTTATTCCACTCTGGCAGAGCGCGATATACTGGATTGTCGCGCTCATCTTTATCGCACTCGCCCTCAGATGGGCGAAAAACGAGCTCTCTGAAGATAAAATACCCCTCATCGCGGTCCTTGCGGCAGGAATCTTTGCCATCCAGGCCTTCAACCTTCCCGTCGCCATGGGAACGAGCGGCCACCTGGTCGGCGGAGCCCTTGCGGCAATCGTCCTCGGGTCCCCGTATGCGGCCGTCTTCATCCTGACCCTGGTGCTGATCATTCAGGGGATCATCTTCGGCGACGGCGGCATCACCACAATGGGTGTAAACATCCTGAATATGGGCGTCATCGGCGGATTTGTTGGGTTTTACGGTTACAACGCCCTAAAATCTGCAGGGGCGAACATGTACCTTTCGGCGGGAATTGCCGCATGGTGTGCGTGTTTTATCTCCTCTCTTGCGGCAGCAGTTGAGATGGCAGTCGCCGGCACCTTCCCGCTCGTCCCCGGCCTGATTGCGATGGGCACCTACCATGCTGCCATCGGCGTCATCGAGGGTCTCATCACCGCGGCCATTATCTATTTCCTCGTGACATCCCGGCCCGACCTCCTGGCTGACGAGGTCCAAAATCCTTCCGGCGGAGGTGTATCCGCATGATCGACAACAAGACCTTCATGATTGCCGGGCTCGTCATTGCCATCATCGTAGGCGGCCTTGCGGTCTTCCTCGCATCCGGCGACCCGGACGGCCTCGAATCGACCGCCCTCTTCGTGCAGGGTGATAAGACGCTGACCGGCCCGTCCCCCGAAGACGGCGACCCCGAAGCCATCGGCGCAGGCACTTTCGAGTACGAAGCCCCGCTGCCCGACTACAGCACCGGCGAGGAGGGCGGCAAGGCGGGAGAAATCCTTGCAGTCTTTGCCGGCATCATCATCATGTTCATCCTGGGATTCGGCGCAACCAGACTGCTCGCCTCCAAAAAGACCACCTGAGATACCACATCACACGACCCTTACAGGGGGAGAATATCCCACATTCTCTCTTTTTTCAGGAAGTTCATACACAATAACAGAATCTTAATACTCTCTGCTCCCCGATTATCTTCGGTTACATATCCATGCACATCATCGAGACACGGGACCTCTCCTATACCTACCGCGGCGGCATCCCCGCACTTGACAATGTTAACCTCATTATTCCCCGCCATGCACGAATTGCGGTCCTTGGCTCGAACGGTGCAGGAAAGAGCACGCTCTTCTCCCTCTTCTGCGGTATCCTCCAGCCGACATCGGGAAAGGTGCTTATCCAGGGCGAAGAGGTCACAAAAAAGAACCTCAGGATGGTGCGGCGGACCGTGGGGATGGTCTTCCAGAATGCCGATGATCAGATATTCTCACCAACCGTCGCCGAGGACATCGCCTTTGGGCCCATCAATCTCGGTCTCGATGCAGAGACGGTCGCCCACCGCGTGGAGGAAACGCTCAGACTTCTGGAGATCGAGCACCTCGCAGACCGGGCCCCCCACCAGCTCTCCGGCGGCGAGAAGAAGCGGGTTGCCCTCGCAGGCGTGCTTGCAATGGAGCCCCAGGTCCTGGTACTCGACGAACCCTCCTCGGGACTCGACCCGAGGGGAGTGGCAGAGCTCTGCAAGTTCATCAGAACGCTCCCCGAAAAGTACGGGATGACCGTGATCTTCTCTACCCATCATGTCGACCTCGTCCCAGAGATGGCCGACACGGTCTTCGTCCTCAACGACGGTCGGATCGTAGCCCAGGGAACCCCGGAGGAGGTCTTCATGCAGGAGGAGCTCCTGAAAGACGCCCGTCTCGATGTCCCGATCCTCGCTCGCCTGCGCCGCCGCCTTGAGAAGGAGGGGCACCCCGTCGACGCCGACCTCTCCTATGATGCGATGGAGGCGGCGTTGCTGGGACTTCTGGAGAAGACGGTATGATCGAACACCTGGCGACGATTGAACAGGATGCCCACCGGGACAGCCCGGTTCACCGCCTCGACGCCAGGGTGAAGATTCTGATTGCATTTGCCGCCATCATCGCGATGGTGGCCGTCCCGTACTCGACGCTGGTAATCCCGCTCTTTTTGGGCTATCTGCTGGTATATGCAGTCTGGTGGGGGCTCTCCCGCCTCCCGGTATCGACCCTTCTCTGGCGTTACCTGCTGACGCTGCCCTTCGGGCTCTTCATCATCATCTTCCAGATATTCTTCGAAAACCCGTACTATGATACCTTCACCCCGCTCTTCGCCCTTCCATTTGGAATAACAATCTACGTCCAGTCGGTGGAGTTTGCGGCCATCCTCGCGATGAAATTCACCGCTTGCATCATCTGGATCATCCTGCTCTCCTCCACGACCCCGATGGAGGAACTGCTCAAAGGCGGACGACGCCTCGGCCTTCCCTCGGTGATGGCGCTCTCACTCGGGATGATGATCCGCTATCTCTTCGTCTTTGCCGACATGTATGCAAATATCAACCGTGCCCTTGCCCTGCGCCATTTTGCGGCCTTTGACCGGGCGCTGCCCTACCGGTACCGCCTGACGACCCTCGCCTATGCCATCGGCTCGCTCTTTCTGAGAAGTTACGAACAGGGGGAACGGACCTATATCTGCATGCAGTGCAGGGGGTACGGAAAACCCACCTACGACGCCCTCCCGAAACGGCCGGTGCCTTCCCGCCAGTGGGGGGTTGTTGCGCTCATGCTTGCCATCTTTGTTGCGCTGCCGGTCCTACTCTATATGGCCCCGTTCTGATCAAAGGACACCCCTCTTCCTCCTCTGGGGCCTTTTATTCCGTCCTCACCCCGGTGGTTCATAGGCCGCGAATGTATATCATGCCCTGCAGAGAGAATATCAGTACCAGCAGGTGTCCGGGGGGGCCTGCAGGAGGACTACAATGAAGATACAACCAATTCTCTGGTGCTGCCTGAGCCTGTGCCTTCTCTGCGCCGTGGCGTCGGCCTATACCATCACGTTTAGCATTCCGGCGGAACTGGATGCGGGACAACCCCTTGTGGTGGAGGGGACAAGCAACCTTCCCAGCGGCGAAACGATCGATGTGCAGCTCTTCCGGGACGTGCCAAATTTCCAGTCAAAACTGATCACCGCTTTGCCCGCGACCGTCCGGGCGGATGGGTCCTGGGAGATCACGTTCGATACCACCGGGTTGGTGAGCAGCACCTATAAGGTCCAGGTGCCGGCGAATCCCGATTACCCGTATGGTTCCTCATCCGTGCAGCTGCGGACGGTGACCATCACCGGAACAGAACCAGCACCGACGACCGCCTCCCCTCCGGCAACCGCGTTTACACCATCACCACCGCCCTCGCCCGGCCAGACGGTACAGGAGGTGGACCTCGACCCGGCCGGGTCGCCTGCACCGGCGGCGATGATCCTCCCGGCACTGGGCCTTGGAGCCACCCTGGGGGCTATTTGCCGGAGAAAGCCGAAGAGATAGATTTTTCCCCATTTTCCTTTTTCTACACCGCCGACCGGACGGACAGGTCGTATGAGGACCGGGGAGACGGATAATAGGAAAGGACAAGTGGTGATGAAAGAAGGTGGTGCGAGACCACAATCTGACAATCCGTGAAAAGGGCACAGAGCCCCGGAAGAATAAAAATTATTCGAGAACCGTTGCACGGAGGATCTTTACCTCCTGCACGGGTTTGTCGAACTTGTCGGTCCGCCTGAGGGCGATCTTGTCAACCACATCCATCCCCTCGACCACTTCGCCGAAGACGGGGTGGGCGTAGGGGGTCTGGGGGTTGTCCCAGTCGAGGTAGCTGTTGTCGACAAGGTTGATGAAGAACTGTGAGCCGCCGGTATTCGGCTGCCCGGTGTTTGCCATCGAGAGGGTACCACGGGCATTCGGGTGACCCTTTACCTTCTCGTCTTTGATGGTGTATCCCGGCCCTCCGGTGCCGGTGCCCTTCGGGCAGCCCGTCTGGATCATAAAGTTGCGGATGACGCGGTGGAAGATGATCCCGTCGTAGAATCCTTCTTCAACAAGTTTTTTGAAATTTCCTGCCGTGACGGGCATGTCGTCATAGAGTTCGATGACGATATCGCCCTCTGTCGTCTCGAGGCGTACCTTTGGTGCCATGGTGTACTTCATCTCCTGTATGGTGCCGGGGACGCATTGCGTTTCCCGCTTTTCTGTTATTCGTTGCATCCGCCCCCCCAAAAAACCTTATCCTCTTCACTCACGCGCACCTGAACGGCAGGCCGTCTGCGGATGCCCGCAGGACGACCATGAGAAGGTCCCCTGCCCTCATTTTTTCCCTTGGCAGGTCCATATCTCCCCCAATGAAACGAGGCGCCATCGCGGTTATCTTCGCAGCGGCCATGCTCATCTTCCTCTTCTTCGGGGGATATCTCACCGGAGAACCCGACCTTGCTTATGAGGCGGCGCCCGTAGGCGCGGTGTATGATGACAAGAACTGTTCTGTCACCTACAACCTCCGGGTGATCGTCGCAAATAACGGAGATATCGCGGCATCCGGGGTGATCGTCACCGTGCCGGTGACCACCCCCGCCGGGGCGCCGGGATGGACGCAGGCATCCCTTGTCCTTGACCTCGGGAGAATCGGGCCAAAGGAGGCGGTGACCGCAACGGGCGAGGTAACGCTTTATCCGGACAGCGAGACCTATGCTCTCCTGAAGAACGGGACAATGCCCAGGACCGGCACGGTGATCGGGACCTACCGGCTGGAATGGTTCTGATCGCCAACAGAGAGGAGAGAACACCATTCGGCGAAGGTCACTCATCCTTACACTCTTCTATGACGCTCCTAAAAGAGCGTGTGATGCACCGGTCTGGCAATCGGCGGGTCCAGGCGGGCGATACCTTTTGAACGTCAGGGCCTCTCGCCCAGCCCACCCCCTCCCCGGCGCCCGTTCACTCCTGCGTACCTCTTTGAGCCTTTCCATGCCATCACGAGAAATACAAATGAGGGCAGGGTAAACCCAAGGATTGACCCTGCGAGATGGGCAGCGTTGATGCCCCCTATATCCGCCATATCCATCCGGACGGAGAAATCAACCCACGCAAGAAAGACCGCCATACCCGCAATCAGGGCAACCCAGGTAAAGAGCAGCGGATGACGTCGGGACCACCGTTGCCGACCGACCAGATACTCCCCCCCGATCAGAAGAGTGAAAACGAAAAATCCCATCAGTTCGCGATTTATTCCCGAAAATCCGACCCCGTATGCCGCATTCCCGGAATGCACCCAGAGGCTGAACCCCGTTATCAGAAACGCCCCCACAGTCATCATGGCGACCAGCGACCAGAAGAGAAAACACCGTGCAAAACGGCAGGGAATGTCCATCAGCGGCCCGACGGCGAGATAGAGCACCAGCAAGAGGAGCGAGAGCAGCACATATGCCTGGAAATTTCCGATGAAATGGAGCTGGTTTCCGTTTTCGTACCCGTAATTTGCAAGGAACATATCCGGAAGAGACGGGGCGTCATACCGCAGGTAGAACGTCTCTTCATAGACTTCCGGAGCAAAGGCCCCCGACTCATTCAGAAAGTAAATGCCCGCCAGCACCACGCCGACCAGGAGGATGAAGGCTACGGCTGCGATGCCGCAGTCAATCCGGGGCGGGCGTCCGTCTTTTTCCGGGTGCGGGGGCATACACTCCAGTAGCCGTCCATGATATTAATCATTCGGCGTACGAAAGTGCCGTTAATGACGGTCGGTGCCGGGGATACCAACAAACCGGATCGCAGGGAGGCGGGACTTCCGGCACCAGCGCTCCCCCACACTCTACTGACGAGACGAGCGGGGTAGGGCAAGCTCACCATGGGTGGGATGCACCCTGCGCAATGCGGATTTGCTCTGTGTGTCCTGTATCAGATGGAGGAATGGCATGCACCCACCTCTTCTTCGTACTTTCCGGACAAAACCCGGGTGATGCCCCACCACAGTATTACTAAAATTAATATTTGTCCCATTATTTCTAAAAATATTTTATAATATAATCCATTAATTCAAACTTATTTGATCATATTTAATACTGGGGCAGACAAACCTTCGGACATGAGAGGTGTTTGATGCTCAAAACAGATCGCGTTCTTATTGGTATACTAACCGTTGCAGCGTGCCTTGTCTGTGCCCTGGCATGTGGATGTGTCAGTGACGGCACGACGGTGCAGACCAGCCCGGAACAGCAGGAAGTAACAACAGAGATGATCACCGTCACCGACGCACTGGGCCGTGAGGTCACCGTCCCGAAGAGCCCCGGGCGGGTGGTCTGCTCGGGTGCCGGCTGTCTCAGGTACCTGACCTACCTGCAGGCGGAGGAGACGATCGTCGGCGTGGATGACATAGAACAGCGGGATACCATCTTCGATGCCCGGCCCTATGCACTGGCAAACCCCCAGTTTAAGGACTTCCCCCTCATCGGGGAATTCCGCGGCAACGATGATCCGGAGAAGATCGTCGCGGCAGACCCGCAGGTGATCTTCAAGACCTATCTGACATCACCGGACGATGCGGACGAGCTTTCGGAGAAGACCGGTATCCCCGTCGTTGCCCTGACCTACGGTTCACTCACCACGTATCAGGACGACATGTATGCCTCCCTCAGGCTGATGGGCGAGGTCATGGGCAAGCATGACCGGGCAGAAGGGGTGATCGTCTTCTTCGATGCGGCCATCGACGACCTGAACGCCCGGACCGCCGATGTGCCGGAGGATGAACAGCCGACCACCTATGTGGGGGGCATTGCCAAATCAGGCCCGCACGGCTTTCAGTCCACCGAACCCGCCTACCCGCCGTTCGCCTTTGTACATGCGAACAACGTAGCCGGAGAACTGGGAACCGACCATGCGGATGTAGCACAGGAGAAGATCGTTGAGTGGGACCCTGAGATCATCTTCGTCGACCTCTCCACCCTCCAGACGGAGCCGAACGCCGTCACCGAGCTGTGCGACGACCCGCCCTACCAGGGCCTTTCCGCCGTCCAGGCAGGCGAGGTCTACGGTGTTCTCCCGTACAACTGGTACACCCAGAACCACGGGAGTATCGTTGCCGACGCCTACTACATCGGAAAGGTCCTCTACCCGGACCGCTTCAGCGATATCGATCCGGCAGTGAAGGCCGATGAGATCTATACCTTCCTCGTCGGGGAACCCGTCTTTGACAAGATGAACGAGGCATTTGGGAAGGAGGGTTTCACCCGGCTTGACATCTGATCAAACCCTTTTTTTCGAGAGCCGGAATTAAAAAATGAAAATTTCCAGAGACGGAGTCCTCTTCAGCACCCGCAACCGCCGTTCTCATGGTTCGGAACGAGATGCCCCTCCTGGAGAGCCTGTACCAGACAGACTGCGCAGAGAAGAATCTCGCCCTGCTCCTGGTGGGTCACCTTTGCAAAGGAGGGACCTTCCCTCCCGCAGAGGGCACATCGGGCTGATGTGGTTGTCATGTATAAACCGTAGGCGTTTCGGTGGTATGAAATCACTGGTCGATGACACGGATACCTGGAAAGGATACTCCCGGAGCGGTCCCGGCCGTCATGCGACCAACCACCATGCCTACAGGAAGGGAAGCTTCCTGTGATCACCCCGATCCTGATATGTTTTGGGAAATTCTTGGAACTATTTAATAATTATCTGCATATTTTATACCAATATTCACACTCATTAGAAAAATGTTAATACTCTCACGGACTAATCTTCGGCTACGAAAGGTGGTACGTTCGTGAAAGCAAACCGACTGATACTCAGCGCTCTTACCATCGGTGCATGCCTGCTGCTTGCAATGGCATGCGGCTGCACCGATGCAGGCACCAGTGTACAGACCAGCCCCGGAGAAGAGACGGGAACACCAGAGATGATAACCGTTACCGACGGACTGGGCCGTGAGGTCACCGTCCCGAAGAGCCCCGAGCGCGTGGTCTGCTCCAACTCAGGCTCCCTGAGGTACCTGACCTACCTGCAGGCGGAAGATACGATCGTCGGCGTCGATTCGATTGAGATCGACGAGACCATCTTCGATGCCCGGCCCTATGCACTGGCAAATCCACAGTTCAAGGACTATCCCCTCATCGGGGAGTTCCGTGGCAAGGATGACCCCGAGAAGATCGTCGCGGCAAACCCCCAGGTGATCTTCAAGACCCAGCTCATCTCCCCCGAAGAGGCGGACGAACTCTCGGAGAAGACCGGTGTTCCGGTCATTGCCATCAACTACGGGTCGCTCTCCACCTACCGCGAAGACATGTACGCCTCCCTCAGGCTGATGGGCGTGGTCATGGACAAGGAAGACCGGGCAGAAGAGCTCGTTGCCTTCTTTGATGCGGCCATCGACGACCTGAATGCCCGGACAGAGGATATTCCCGCGGATGAGCAGCCGAGTACCTATATAGGCGGCATCGCCTACCGCGGTCCGCATGGATTCCAGTCCACCGAACCCGCCTACCCGCCGTTTATCTTTGTTCATGCGAACAATGTCGCAGCTGAACTGGGCACCGAGCATGCCGATGTCGCAAAGGAGAAGATCGTCGAGTATGACCCTGATGTCCTCTTCGTCGACCTCTTCACGCTCCAGACCGATCCAACCGCCATCGACGAACTGAGAGACGACCCGTCCTACCAGTCCCTCAGTGCCGTCCAGGCAGGTGATGTCTATGGCGTCCTTCCGTACAACTGCTACACGCAGAACCACGGGAGTATCCTTGCAGATGCCTACTACATCGGCGCCGTCCTCTATCCTGACCGGTTCAGCGATATCGACGCCGCAGAGAAGGCGGATGAAATCTACACCTTCCTCGTCGGGGAACCCGTCTTTGATGAGATGAACGCAGAGTTTGGGGACAAGGCCTTCATACGCCTTGAGATCTGACCCCTTCACCGCGTGCCATATCATGAATACCCACACACCCCCACACGGAGATACCGTACATGCACCTGAATGACGGCGAAGTACCGGAGGAATATCTGAAATACACGGGGAGGAAGATATCCCTCATCCTTACCGGCATTGCCCTGCTCTTCGTACTCCTGGTATACTCGATATCGGTGGGGGCCGTTGGTATCCCCCCCCTGGAGGTGCTCCAGACCCTCATCGGCCAGCACCTCTCGGCGCAGTGGCAGACGATCATATGGAACATCCGCCTGCCCCAGGCACTCACCGCCATCGTCGCGGGTGCGGGCCTTGCCGTCGCGGGTGTTGCGATGCAGTCGATTCTCAGAAATCCGCTCGGGTCGCCCTACACCCTCGGTATCTCCAATGCAGCCGCATTCGGGGCAGCCTTCTCCGTGATTGTCCTGGGAACCGGTACTATGCACAGTTCGGGTGCCGATGCGATCGTCCTCAACAACCCGTACATCACCACCATTGTTGCCTTCGCCTTCTGCCTGATCGCAACGGCCATCATTCTTGCGATATCAAAACTCCGGGGCGCCTCTCCTGAGGTGATGGTGCTTGCAGGTATCGCCATCGGCTCGCTTTTTACTGCCGGCACGATGTTTCTCCAGTACTTCGCCGACGATGTGCAGCTTGCGGCCGTGGTATTCTGGACCTTCGGCGACGTGGGGCGGGCAGACTGGAGCGAACTGATCTTCATGGCGGTGGTGACCGCCGCCTGTTCCCTCTATTTCCTCTATAATTCCTGGAACTACAATGCCATCGACGCCGGGGATGAGACCGCCAAAGGCCTCGGGGTGAATGTCGAGCGGATCCGCCTCGTGGGCATGGTCGTCTCATCCTTTCTCTCGGCGGTCATCATCTCCTTTCTTGGCGTGATCGGGTTTGTGGGTCTTGTCTGCCCCCATATGACCCGCCGCCTCATCGGCGATGACCACCGTTTCCTGATTCCGGGGACGATCATCACCGGAGCGCTCCTCCTCCTCGCGGCAGATACCGCCGCACGGCTGATCCTCGCACCACACATCCTGCCGGTTGCCATCCTGATGGCATTTCTTGGTGCACCGGTCTTCATTTATCTCCTTCTTCGGGGGTATTCCAGATGATCTTAGACATCAACGGAGTAGAATTCCAGTACAACAGCAGGAAGGTCCTGG